>DRQB01000171.1 GCA_011330645.1 Campylobacterota bacterium
ACTGTTGCTTTTGCAACAGGTGTTAAGCTTGCTAACCCAAGTAAAAAAGTGGTTGTAGTTACTGGTGATGGTGATGCATTTGCCATCGGTACAAATCACTCTGTACATGGTGCAAGAAGAAACATCGACATGACTATGATTGTAATCCAAAACTTTATTTATGGTTTAACAAATTCTCAAACAAGTCCTACTACACCACAAGGTATGTGGACTGTAACACAAAAGATTGGTAACATTGACCCAACTTTTGATGCATGTAAATTGATGCAAGCAGCAGGTGCAACATTTGTAGCACGTGAAGCAGTAACAAAACCTAAAAAACTTGAAAAAATATTCAAGCAAGCTTTAGAGCATAAAGGGTTCTCTTATGTTGATGCATTGACAAACTGTCACATCAACCTTGGTCGTAAGAACAAGATGGTTGCAGCGATGGATACACTCGACTGGATCGATAGCATTACGACGACTAAGAAAAAATGGGATTCACTTCCTGCTGAAGAGCAAATGAATTTACTCCCAACAGGTGTACTTCATGAAGATACTACACAGCGTGAGTATTGTGAATCTTACCAAATGGTTATTGATGCTCATCAAGGTAAACGTGGCAAAATCACACAAGATGATTTTGAGAAAAAGATATAAGGGAGAACACAATGAGTACTAGAAAAGTAATGAGATTTACAGGTGTTGGTGGACAGGGTGTTCTTCTTGCTGGGACTATTTTTGCATCAGCAAAAATTAACCAAGGTGGTTTTGGAATGAAAACTGCTACCTATACCTCACAAGTACGTGGGGGACCAACAGTAGTTGATATTCAACTTGATGATGATGAGATTTGGTACCCATATGCAATTGATGGTCAAATTGACTTTATGCTTTCTGTTGCAGATGTTTCTTATCAGCAATTTAAAGATGGAGTACGTGAAGGTGGAACTATCGTTGTAGATCCAAATCTCGTACACCCAACAGATGAAGATAGAAAAAAATGGAATGTTGTTGAGATACCTATTATTACTATCGCTAAAGAGGAAGTAAAACTTGTACTGACTCAGTCTGTTGTCGCATTGGCTATTGCTAATACATACACACATGCAATTGAAGATCAACTTTTAGTGGACACAATGCTTGCAGCGGTTCCTGAAAGATTTCATAAGCCAAATAAATTGGCATATGAATTAGGACAAAAATACGCAAAAGAAGCCATAGCAGCAGCGTAAGCTGTTTGCTTCGCAGCATCTTCGGATGATGGAGTCAGTCACTTACTGACGTAAGCTCCTTCATCCAAACATCCAAATCTACTACAAATCAAACAGCTTATTTTTATAAAAATTTTCTTTCTCTTTTTACTTTTTTTTAGAGTATAATATTCTAAAAAAGTATGCTTATGAATTACCAACAAATCCTTGATGAAATCTATGATGAGATACAGCCTGAACTGTTACGTGGAAAAGTGGCAGATTATATTCCTGCTTTGGCAGAGGTAGTGAAGGGGCAGTTTGCTATGACTGTGACCTTGGCAGATGGTACAGTCTACTCTGTAGGGGATAGTAAAAAGGCTTTTTCTATTCAGAGTATCTCTAAAGTATTTACCTTTACTCTAGCACTTGACATCTACTCTAAAGAGCTTTATAAAAGAGTAGGGGTAGAGCCTTCTGGTAATCCTTTTAACTCTTTGGTACAGTTGGAATATGAAAATGGTATCCCTCGAAATCCTTTTATTAATGCAGGTGCAATTACCATCACCGATGCACTTATTAGTCACTACAAGGATGAGTATAAAACACTTGAAGTGATTATGAATTTTATACGTGAGATATCGGGTAATCCTATACTCTCCTTCGATCAAGTGGTTGCCAATTCTGAAATGGAACATGGAGACAGAAATTTGGCACTAGCTAGACTTATGAAAAGTTTTGGGAATTTTGAAAATGATGTCTTAGGTTCAGTGATGACCTACTTTAAACATTGTGCAATTACTATGACCACAGAAGAACTCTCTCGTTCCATGCTCTTTTTAGCCTTTGGGGGTACAGACCCTATCACAGGTAAAGCGTTTATAAGTACACGTAAAGCAAAGCGTATCAATGCAGTGATGCTTACCTGTGGACATTACGATGCCAGTGGTGAATTTGCTTTTCATGTGGGGCTTCCTGCAAAAAGTGGTGTGGGTGGTGGCATAGCAGCTGTTGTCCCAGGAGTAATGTCCATCGCGGTATGGTCACCAGCACTCAATAAATATGGTAATTCCCATGCAGGGACATTGGCTTTGGAGAAATTTACGACTAAGACAGGATTGTCTATTTTTTAGAATACTATTTTTGTTTCTTTAAAAAAGAGATGACCGCATCCCAATAAACTTGATGACTTGGATTCTCCTCCCATAAAGCTTTTGCTCCATGTACACCATCTGTTTTAGGGAGAAAAAAAGTTTTTTCTTTTGAAGGAATAGCTTGATAGATATCCCACCAGTTTTCTTTTTCTTCTTTTTTCGAGGTAATGAATACAGGCATATTTAAATGATTTACATGTTGTTGTATAAAATGTTCTCCTCGTTTTTTATAGTATTCTCCTGGTGAAAAAGAAAGCACAGCGCTGATATTTTTGGTTTGATTTGCAATATATAAAACAAGACTTGAAGAGTAAGAACTTCCCCAAAGAAGAAGCTTGCCTTTACTAAAATTCTTTTGTACATAGGCTATGGAAGCTACTATATCGGGTATGGTAGAGATATATCCTGTATTTAGGCGCTTATCAAGTGCTCTGTCTGAAGTTTCATTTTCTATAAAGTTAATCATGTCACCACTACGTAAATCTACAGCCATGACATTAAACCCTAAATTGGTAAGTTTTGGAGCAATCTCTAGATATTCTCCTTTAGAGTAACTGGCTTGATGAAAGAGTAAAATAAAAGGTTTACTTTTATTATTGTCTGTATAGAGATATGCTGAAATAGTGAGACCATCTAACGAGGGATATTCGATAGATTGATAGGGGTTGGCAAAAAGGGATAGGGCGATACTTAGGAAGATAAAGAGTGTTTTCATAGATTCTCCTTGTATACATATTTAACTATTATAGCCAATTAGGAATTACTATGCTATAATTCGCACAAGGTGCAACAGGTAGTTGCTGGTGACATCTTTGTCACGAGAGGAAAGTCCGGGCTGCATGCAAAGCAGGGCTCCATCTAACAGATGGCCAGAGTAATCTGAGGGCAAGTGCAACAGAGAGAAAGTAGTCCATATCTTTTAGGTATGGTCAATGTGAAAGGGTGGGGTAAGAGCCCACCAGTACTTATGGTAACATAGGTAGCTAGGTAAACCCTGTCCGCAGCAAGAAGTATATGGTATAAGCTTTGCAAGCTGTTAAATCAGCACACATACTTCGCTCGAGCATAGTGGCAACGCTATGCCTAGATAAATAACTACCCACGACAAAACCCGGCTTATCGTTGCACCTTAACTCCAATACTGTTACATTATGTATGATATATATTTTATGGCTGTACTACAATATTATTTTTCATATATTCTGTCATGAGATCTTTACTAATAGCTTTTGAATAATAATGACCTTGTATATAATGGCAACCATTAGAAAGTAGATATTCTATTTGTGCACTACTTTCTACACCTTCTGCAATAATAGTTAAGTTTAAACTTTTTGCCAATGCGATGATGGCTTTTGATATAGCTTTATCTTCTTCATCTCCAGGTAAATCTTTAATAAAAGATTGATCAATTTTTAAAGTTTTCAAAGGGAGTCGCTTTAAATAAGTCAAGGAAGAATAGCCTGTCCCAAAATCATCAATAGCAATTTTTATACCCATTTCATTGAGGGTATTTAGAATTTTAATAGATTTGATAGGATCATGCATCATTTGATTTTCTGTAATTTCAAGTCCTAACCATGCTACGTTAAAGTGTGTATCCTGAATGGCATCATTTAATTTTTCTAAAAAATCATTACTCATCAATTGTTTGATAGAAAGGTTAAGTGAAAGAATACCGGGATTGAGTCCTTCTTGATACCAGGTATAGATATCTGACATTGCTTGGCACATCACAAAATAATCTAGTTCTCTAATAAAATTTGTCTCTTCGGCAACATGGATAAACTTTTCTGGCATAATAAGTCCCATTTCAGGATGCTCCCATCGTACCAATGCTTCCATCCCAATAATACTATTATCTCGTGCATCAATTTGTGGTTGATAATAGACTGTAAATTCTTCTTTATCAATGGCTTTTCGAAGGTTAATCTCCATCATTGCCTTTTCAAAAGCCAAAAGTGTCATTTCTTCAGAGTAGAACTGGTAATTATTGCGACCTTCATCTTTTGCTTTATACATAGCTGTATCTGCGTATTTGAAAAGATTACTTTGCACTTTGGAGTCTTTAGGATAAAGACTGATTCCAATACTTGCAGAAATATGTAATTCATGATTTTTGAGTACAATCTTGGGTTGAAGACTATCAATAATTCTTTGTGCTGTGTCTGCCACTGATTTTGATGATTTTAAATCTTGTATTAAGATAGTAAATTCATCTCCACCAAGCCGTGCAAGCGTATCTTCTTTTTTAATACAAGATGACAATCGTTTTGCTACAATTTGTAAAACTTCATCTCCATAATGGTGTCCTAAGGTATCATTGATTTGTTTAAAATTATCAAGATCAATAAAAAGTAGACCCAGTTTTTCGTTATGTTTATGGGCATTTGTTATCGATTGTTCAAGTCTATCTTCAAAAAGTATACGGTTTGGTAATTTGGTTAATGCATCATGATATGCTTGGAAGTTTAGTAATTCAGTTTGATGTTCTAGTTTTCGTTCTATCTCTTTTTTATGGGTAATATCTTGTGAATAACGTGTAAGTCCGATAATTTCATTTTTATCATCTTTTAATACTGAAATTGAAACATGGGTATAGATAATATTTCCCGATTTGGTTACTTTTCTAATTTCATCATGAAAAACCCCATGTATGAGCGCTTGTTGTTTCATCCATTGAAGTTTATGTGCATCTTCAGGAAGGTACAACTTTTGGATAGATTTTCCCACAACTTCTTCAGCTGTGTACCCATGTATAATGGCTGCACCATGGTTCCATTGGGTAATAATATCTTCAAGGTCCGTTGACACAACAGAATCTTGAATTTGTTCAAGTATCTGAGACTGTTGTAATTGTTTCTGTTCGGCTTTGACTAATTCAGAAATGTCTATATCAAAGATAATACCTACTTCTCTATTTTGGTAAGTGTGGTATTGTATATATGATTGGACAGGATAGGTTGTTCCATCTTTTTTGGTATGTATTGTTCGATTTATGATACTTTTTTCATCTATCAGTTTCTGTTCTAGATATTGAATCTCTGCGGGTGTGATTTCTTTACTAATATCAAGTACATTCATTTGATATATCTCTTCTTTGGTATATCCAAGTTTGTCCAGTGCCGCACTATTGACATAAAGATATTGGTACGTTCCTTTTTCTATAATATAAATTTCATTCGAAGAATCTTCAATAATAGAAGCCAATTCTTTATTATATTCTCTTAATTTAACCTGTTCTGTAATATCTAAAGAAGTTCCTATAATAGTGATTGGCTCTTCTCTATCATTAAAAAGCATTTTACCATTGAGTAGTACAGTGATTATTTCTCCATCCGCTCGTTTTACACGTACTTCAAGTGTTTTTATGGTGCTATCAGAAGCATCTTCTAATGTTTTAAATATTTTTGACCTATCTTCTGGAACAACCATAGAAATAAATAAATCTAGTGTTGGTTGCGTTGTTTTTGGGTCAAGCTTATAGATATTAAAACTTTCTTTGGACCAAATAGCTTTTTTAGATTTTAAATCAATTTCCCAACTCCCAAAATAACTCACTTCCTGTGCTCTTTGCAGTGATTCTTTTTTTGCCTGTAAAACTTGGGCTTTTTTTTCAAGAATATGATTTTGTTTACTCATTTCGAGGGTAGTTGTATTTAATAAATGTGAAAGTGCTTTTAATGATTTTTGATAAGGATTAAGTATGAATTTTTCTTCCTTTAAATCTTTTTCAATCTTGTAAGACTTAACTGTAGAAGATTCACTTAGAACAAGAATTGTCATCGTTTGATTAAAGAGGTTAAGTTCTCCATCTTTACTATAAAATTCTCCATAGGTGAAAAATCCTGAAACATTGGCGAATGCTTGAAATGGTTTTATCTCTTTTTCAATAAGGTTTGGCATTAGACGTCTTCGTGCCATACATGAATAGACAAAGATACTTTCTATAGGATATTTTATAATTTCTTTTTGTAACCTATTAGAATGTTCTAAAAACATTTCGGCATTTCCATAACCAAATCGAACAATATCGCCTTGCTTGAAGTTTCCTGCAAAAGAGAGTGAACCATCATCATGTTTTGCAAGTACAGCACGTGCAATATGCCTGTCTTTATGTTGTATAATTAAGGGAAATTCTATACCCACTTCAGGAAGATTTTTGGCGATGTCCTCTCCAAGATAGTGTTGATATATTTGATAAATGGGTATATTATCAATAGTGTAGACACGATTTTTATCTACTTGGGTAATGGTCATGTCTTTCCCTATAGAAAGTCCATTGAAATCATAATCTGTATGCAGATACAGCTGTAATCCATTGAGGGAAACACCCACTGCACCTTGAGAAGAAATTTGATTTTGTGTGAAGATAAAGGTTTGTTTGAACATAGCATTATCTCCTGCCATGCCACCTGCTACTGTAACACGATTGTCAATAGCAGCGATACCTTTGAGGTAATCTTCTCCATTACAGAATAAACCATCGGTAAATGTAATAATCGCTTGAGTTTCGCTTGTTATGAGTGTTGAGCCTAATGCTTTACCTAGTTTGTAAGAGTCATCTTGTGTATCAATGAGTATATTTTGTAATGTTGCATACTTAAATTGTGTAAGAGAAATAACAGTTTTATCTGTACTAACCGTGCCTGCACAAATTTCACCATCAGTTGTGCTACCAATAATGATAGCTTTTGGCAAACATCCATGTATTTGATCTCTAAGTAAGATAATGTCATTTTCCTTGCTAAGAGAAGTGAATATTTGAATCAGTAAACGAGGATTGTCTGTAATATGCTTCTGTGTAAGAAAAGCTTGAAATAAATCAATGGAGGTAAAATAAGTATCGTATGTTTTCATCCTCTGAAACTCCCTCAAATGACGGTGAAATATTTTAATTATATCATAACTTGAAGTTTGCTTTCTCTATAAAGATATAATCTAGCATATGCATTAACGCTATTTTTGCTATAATCAGGCAAAATAAAGTGTGAAAGAGAATATCATGAAGTGGTTAATAGTACTTTCTCTGCCTCTATTGCTATGGTCAAAAGTACATTATGCAAAAGTTGAGCCCTATACATCTGTGATTTTAAAGTCTGCAGTAAGTGGATTGGTATTGGAAGTTGATTTAGATGCTGAGGGTACACTTGTGGATTCAAAAAGAGTGATACATTTAGACGATACTTTAGATAAAATGAATTTGAAAAATTCTAAAGAGAATATAGATTTATTAAAAAAAATGCTTAAGATTAATCAAAATATAGCAACAAGTTTAAATGGCACACTTGTAAGACAAGAAGGATACTATAGACGTATTTCTAAACTTTCTACAGCATCGAAAACACAAAAAGACAATGCATATAGCAGTTTTATTTCAGCAAAAACACAATATTTAAATACACGGGAAAAGATTATAAATTTACAAAAACAAATTATTGATATGCACTATAAAGTAGCGCAATTGAAGGACAGTATTTCTAAAAAATCTTTGCAATTGAACAATAAATATCTTTATAAACTGATGGTGAAAGAGGGTGATTTTGTGGCTCCTGGTTCAGCACTAGCAAAAGTTGATGATGCAAGTCGTGCCAAATTGGTTCTTTTTTTAGAGCCTGATGAATTAAAAAAAATAGAGCAAAAAATAATTTATCTTAATGGTGAAAAAACAGAATATAAAGTAAATAAAATATGGAAAATTGCGGATGAGAAATTTATTTCTTCCTATAGAGCAGAGATATATATCCCTGCACCTAAAGGTTCTTTTTCTCAGCTGATGAAAGTAGAAATTAAATGATAAATGAACAAACAACGGTGTGTGCTTTAGATTGTTACGATGCCTGTAAGATTGTAGTAAAAGATGGTATAGACACGATTGAAGGTGACACTTGTCATCCAGTAGGTAATGGGGCATTATGTACATTACTCAATAAAAGTATACATGAAGCAGAACGTATTGAACAACCTCTTGTAGATGGGGAAGCTGTAAGTATGGAAGAAGCGATGGAAGCGGTCAAAAAAGCTTTTGAGAAACCGACTTCTCTGCTTTGGAGAGGTTCAGGTAATATGGGAGTAATGCAAGAGATTACCAATCTTTTTATAGAAAGAGTAAATGGTACCCTAACACATGGTAGCCTTTGTGATGGTGCTGGAGATGCAGGAATACTTGAGGGAAGAGGTCTCAATAGAACTTTGCCTTTAGAACAAATCAAAGAAGCAGATACGGTAGTGATTTGGGGACGTAACGTTACGGTAACCAATGCACATATGATGCCATTTTTAGCAGATAAAAAAATAGTGGTTATTGATCCTGTAAAAACTGCTATAGCTAAAAAAGCAGATTTCCATTTACAGATAAAACCACGTACGGATTATTATCTAGCGATTATGCTAGCACGTTTTATTTATATGGAAGACAGTCAAGACACAGAATGGTTAGAGGAATTTGCACCCGAATATGAAGATTTTTATGGCTTTACTCAAGAACATCGTATTAAACCAATTTTAGAATATATCGGTACAGACTTAGGAGATATGGGGCGAATGCTCAACTATCTACGTCATCAAAAGGTTGTTTTTTTAGTGGGTACAGGAGTACAAAAATATTCGACTGGTGCTTCAACACTTCGTGCGATTGACTCGTTAGCTGCTTTACTCGGGCTCTTTGGCAAAGAAGGTTGTGGTATACATTATTTGGGTAATTCTCAATTAGGGTTTGACAATCCTTTTGCCGTGACGTGTAAAACTGTTTCAAAAGTTGTCACCGATTTTTCTGAGTATGATACGGTATTGGTACAGGGAGGAAATCCTGCAGCATCTATGCCAAACAGTACGCGAGTATGTGAATCGTTAGACAAAGTAGAAAACCTTATCTATTTTGGACTTTACGAAAACGAGACTTCTAAAAAAGCCAAAATTGTTATCCCCGCTAAAAACTTTTTTGAAAAAGAGGATGTACGGTTGAGTTATGGGCATCAATACGTACACAAACTCAATAAAATTACAGAGACTCCCATAGGTATCAGTGAATATGATTTCACCAAGTATCTGTTTAATGCGTTTAATCTTGAAGGCTTGGAAAGTGAAGCAAGTTATATAGAGGGTTGGCTCTCACAATGTAAGAAAGAAAAGGGAGAGTTTATCTCTCCTATATATGAAAAGATACCTTATGCTGATGGTTTTGGTGAAGAGGGAGACGATGAGTTTGAATTTATTGAAGATTATGATGATGACTTTATTAATACAAAACGTTTTACCAAGGTGAGAACTTCTAAAAAAAATAAAATAGATGATGAAAAGTACTGGTTATTGACCCCTAAATCCAATAAAGCGCTTAATACACAGTTTAAACGTGATAATAAAGTGCAAATACATCCCGATAAAGGATATGAAGAGGGTAGTATACTGAGACTAAGTTCAGCATATGGCACAGTAGAGTTAGAAGTGAAGCATAATGAAAACTTGAGGCTTGATTGTCTACTTGTAACCAATAATACCTTGGGTGTAAATAGATTGACTCCCGCTATAGTGAGTGATGAGGGTGAAAATGCCTGTTATCAAGAAGTGAAAATAGAGATAGAAAAAGTAGAAGGATAAAATAATATGACATTAGAAGAACAAGACAAAAAATATGTGCTTCAAACGTATGCACGTGATTATACAAATTTTGTAAAAGGTGTAAGTTCTACACTGTATGATGAAACGGGTAAAGACTATATCGATTTTGCTTCAGGAATTGGGGTGAATTCAGTAGGGCATGGGAATGAAAAATTAACAACTGCTATATGTGAGCAGGCTAAAAACATCATTCATATCTCTAACTTACAGGTGATTGAGCCACAGGCTAAACTCGCACAAAAGATAGTGGAACTTAGTGGATATGATATGGGAATCTTTTTTGCAAACTCTGGTGCTGAAGCGAATGAGGGAGCTATTAAGATAGCACGTAAGTATGGAGAAACAAAGTTTGATAATAAACGATATAAAGTCATTACACTTGAACACTCTTTTCATGGACGTACCATTACAACGGTCAAGGCTACGGGGCAAGAAAGTTTTCATACGCCACATTTTTCTCCGTATCCAGATGGCTTTTCGTATGAAGAAAATATAGAAGCGGTCTATCAAGCAATAGATGATGAAACCGTAGCAGTACTTATTGAACTGGTACAGGGTGAAGGAGGCGTTCAGCCTTTTGATAAAGCAGAAATTCAAGCATTGACTGCACATCTTAAAAAAGAAGGTATATTGCTTATTGTAGATGAAGTACAAACGGGTGTGTATCGTACAGGAGAGTTTTTGGCATCAAATCTTTATGAGATTGAACCAGATATTATCACGCTTGCAAAAGGACTGGGTGGGGGTGTGCCTATAGGTGCGGTGATGACAAAACATAAAGATATTTTAAGTGCGGGGGATCATGGGAGCACTTTTGGTGGTAACTACTTGAGTACGTCTGCAGGTCTTGCTGTTTTAGATGTACTGGAAAATTTGTATGAAAATGGTACGATATCAGAAGCCTTTCTCTATTTTGAAGAAAAGCTAAAAAAACTAGCTAAAACACATGAAAACTTATTTGAAAAAGAAGTAGGGTTAGGACTTATGAGAGGACTTCGAGCTAAAAGTTCAGCCATACAAGCCGCTGTGATAAAAAATAGTTTGAAAGAAGGGTTGGTTGTTTTGAAGGCAGGGAGAAACACGGTACGTTTTTTACCTTCTTTAACTATTAAAAAATCTGAAATTGATGAAGGATTTGTACGTTTTGAAAAAGCTATTAGTACTTTGTAGTTTCGTTTTTGTATCTACTTTGTCTGCGGATGAACTGAGTGATATTCTCTCAAGTAATAAAAATATACTTTTTGATTATCAGTTTCAGTCAAATACTGCACAAAGTAATACACTTGAGAATTCCTGGATAAATCCTATTATGCTGCAGTATCGTAAAAACTTCTCTAAACAATTTACAAATAGAACCATACAAACAGGAAGTTTTACCGTAGGTATAGATCAGCCTATTTTTAGATCTGGAGGTATTTACTATGCTATTAAATATGCACAAGCATTGCGTGGAGCCAATGCACTCGATATAAAGATAAAAAAACGAGAAACTATTGGTAATGCTGTTAAGTTTTTATTTGAAATGAAAAAAACAAAACTTGAAAAAAAGAAGTTGAGACTACTCATTAAAAATGATGCAATAGATATACGCCAAAAAAGAGAAAGTTATAATGCTGGACTGATAGATAGCAGTTTTTTAGATCAAGCTATACTCAAAAAAAATCAGGATGAGACAAAACTTTTAGAACTTGATAGCTCTTTGCTTGGGCTAGAGCAAAAGTTTTCACTCTTAAGTGATAAAGATCCTGAAAAATTAAAATTGCCAACATTAAAACTTATTTCTGTAGAACATTATAAAGGCGACAACCTTGAACTGGCACGCGATAAACTACGTGCCAGAGAAAAGGGATATAACAGTAAAATTACATGGGCAAAATACTTGCCAACAATCTCTGTACAAACAAGATATACCAATGAAGATTTGAATCCTTTATTTCCTGTTCCCGGAATACAAGGAAAATACTTTACTTATGGATTTACTATTTCTATGCCCTTGAACATCAATATGTTTTCAGATATAGAATCGAGTAAAGTTGAACATCTTAAGGCACAAACTGAAGTCATTGAGCGTAAACATACGATAGATGAAGAGTATAAACTGGTTAAAAATAAATTAAAAATTATTGATAAAAAAATAGCATTAAGTAAAAAAGATGTACAACTTTATCATAGACTATATCAAACAACTAAAAATTTAGTCTCTGCCGGGGAAAAGACAAAGTATGATGCAAAACTTATGCATAATTCACTTGAAGTAAGACAATTAGACCAAAAAATATATGTTATCGATAAACAAATTGAACTTTTGGAACTCTATACTAAGGTAGAAAATGCAATTTAGTCACTATATGCAAGAATGGCTCTATGGAGAGAACGGATATTATAAAAATTTTAAAGCCATTGGTAAATCAGGAGATTTTTATACTGCAGTAAGTACAAGTCGTTTTTTTGGTGCAAGTATTGCCAATTATTTTTATGAGTTACTTAAAGAAAAAAAAGCAGATAGAAATGGATGGCTCATAGAAATAGGAGCACATCAAGGGTATTTACTTTGTGATATGATACAGTGGCTTTATACATGTGACCCTACGTTGGTAGAAACATTGAAATTTGGTATTGTAGAACGACAACCAGAGGTGCAAAAAGCACAATTAAAATATATTGAAGAACGTTTTGGTTCTGGCATACAAATAACGCATTTCAATGATATCTCTGATGTGAAGGCAGGGTATGCCTTTGTCGTGGCCAATGAGATATTTGATGCTTTCCCCTGTGAGCTTTTAAAAGATGAAAAAACTGCTGTTGTCGATAACCATACGATAGCATGGAAAGATGCTTCTGAATCAACATTACAATGGGCAAAAAAGTATTATCTTACACAAGGTGAAGTAGCAGTTGGCTATGAAGAATTTGCACAACATATGGCGAAGGGGATTCAAAAATGTGATTTCATTTCGTTTGATTATGGCGAAAAATATGTACGTAATGATTTTTCTATTCGTGTGTATAGAAAACATGAAACATATCCTCTGTTTGATGAAGCATTGATACTGTCTGAGTCTTATCAAAAAGATGATATTACTTATGATGTGAATTTTGGACATGTACTTGAATCTTTTGAATTCGCAGGCTTTGAAGAAGAAGTGTATGAAACACAAGCACGTGCATTGATACGGTTTGGAATTATAGATATACTTGAGGCTTTTTCAAAACAGACCAGTCAATCAAATTATGTAAGAGAGGCAGACAAAATAAAAACATTGATATCACCCACAATGATGGGTGATAGATTTAAGATGATTCATTTAAAAAAATAATTTTTATTGTTTCATCGCTTTTAGCATACTGCAGCGTTTTATTGAAGCTGCCTCAGAACCAAATATTTGTGTATATTTTTCAAATTTATCTGCGCCAATCATTGCAATACATTCAGCTTTATCCATCGTTGAGCTAACGGTCGTGGCTTGTGCTACTTTGATAGGTTTTTTCTTTTTTTCACCTGGATACATATAGCCAGAAGAATAATTGTTATCTTCAACTTTTTTAAGTTTTATATTTTTTTTAGGTGCTTTTGGCATTGCAGATTGTCTTCTTTTGGCTTTAGCTTTTGCATCAAGTTTCGCTTGTAGTGCATCAATTTGTGCTTGCTGTTGTTGTATAAGTAATGCCTGACGTGCATTATTGTTTTGTAGTTGTAGATTTTGTGTTCTTGAGGCACACCCTGTAAAAACAACTAATGCAATAGCTGTAGTAAACCATAGTTTCATAGATATCCTTTATATGTAGTGATAGTATTGTAATATAATCTTAACATTATTACAATACTTTTGAGAAAATAAAATAATCAAGTCTTCCGCATAGAAGAAAGACAGAGATATTATGCTGTACGTATAGCCACAACAGCAATTGCAAATCCACCATCATGACTAATAGATAGAGATGAATTGATTACCTGATGTACTTTTTGTGCCTTTGGGCTTAAAGTAAAATAAGGTGCTCCACGATGATTTTTACCAATAATAATATCTTGAAATGTCAAATCTGCACATATACCACACCCTAGTGCCTTTGATATGGCTTCCTTAGCAGCCCATAACCCAGCCAAAGAAGCGATGGTTTTTGTTCTATTTATCTCTTCTTGGGAAAGGTATTTTTTTTTGAATGTATTACCATATTTGTTGATGAGTTTTTCTATACGGGCTATTTGTATAATATCTGTTCCTATTTTCATAAAATTATTATAGCCATTACATCCATTCAACTACTTTAGAAACTTCATCAGCAATGAAACATTTGACATTTGTATTTTCTAAAGGCTTATTTGGGATGACCGCTTTTGTGAATCCTTGTGTCTCAATCTCTTTTAATCTTTGTGAGAGTCCTAAGACTTCTCTAATCTCTCCAGTGAGACTTACTTCACCTAAAAAAAGTGTTTGGGCACTGAGCTCTCTGTCTCTATAGGAGCTTAGTATAGCTGCAATTATGGCTAAGTCTGCAGAAGGTTCATTAACTTTAATCCCTCCAGAGATATTGATAAAAACATCATAGGTACCAAGAGGTAAATCAAGCTTCTTTTCTAAAAGTGCCAACAACATACCCAATCGGTTATTATCAAAACCTGTTGAGCTTCTTTTGGCATGACCATAGGCTTCAGAAACCAAAGCTTGTACTTCAATGATTATAGGACGAGACCCTTCCATAATCACTGTGAGAGCTGACCCTGATTGGAGTTTTTCTTTGTTGAAAAACTTCCCTGCCATCGATTTTGCATCATTGAGTCCTTCTTTGTTCATCTCAAATATTCCCACTTCATTGGTTGCACCAAATCGATTTTTAAATCCACGTAAAAGACGTAAGTCAGAATTGGTATCTCCTTCAAAATAAAGTACTGTATCAACCATATGTTCCAATACCCGTGGTCCCGCGATAGACCCGTCTTTTGTAATATGCCCTATAATGAAAATGGGGATATGAAATGATTTTGCAATACGCATAAGTTCAAACGTAATAGTACGTACTTGTGTTACAGACCCCGGGGCAGAAGGTGTTTCATCGGAATAGAGTGTTTGAATAGAATCTATGACAATAAGTTCATACTGTTGGTTTCCTATTTCTGAGAGTACGGAAGAGAGATTAATCTCAGGAAGTAAATAAAGATTTTCATGATTGGCATCAAGTCTATTGGCTCTTAATTTGATTTGTCCTGCCGATTCTTCTCCTGAGACATAGAGTACTTTTTTATTGTCTCTGGCAAGATTACCTGCTATTTTCAGTAATAACGTGGATTTTCCCACTCCTGGACTTCCTCCTATGAGTGTTAGTGATCCTGGTACAATACCACCTCCCAACACTAAATCAAGTTCTGTACTTTTAGAAGTAAAACGTGTGATATTGTCTTCTTCAATTTGGGTTATGGGTTTTGCTTTTGCCAGTGGGCTGCTTGATGTACTTGAGGAAGTTGTCTCTTTTAAAAACTTGATTTGGTCAGAACTTAGTTCAATCATAGATTCCCATTCATTACAGGAAGTACACTTTCCCATCCATCTAGGAGATTGAAAGCCACATGCTTGACATTCAAAGAGTGTTTTTTTCTTTGCCATAGGTTTACCTTTTATTTTCTATTATGGTATTGTAGACAATATTTTGGAAAGGAGACAAAAATATGTCATATTGACATATTTTTTAAATTTTTAGTTCTTTTGGTATAATTTTAAACTTTAATTTGTGTAAGGACACACTGTGACATTGAATGCAATCAAACAACTTTTATATGGACTCTATCTAACCAATAGCTTTGGATACAGACTACGAAAAACTAATGACCCTATGGAGAAAAAAAGATTAAGACTTGGGTACTCACAAGCACAGCTTGATACGTTAAATATCACGGTGCGAATTGAAAATGAAGAAAAATTACCTAAAGAAGGACAATATCTGGTGATTATTAATCATAGGAGTATTATTGATCCACCTATTACAGAAGTTGCTTTAAAAGATACTAATATTTTTGGTCCATGGATATCAAAGAAAGAGTTATATAATTCTTTTTTCTTTGGACTTTTTGTGCGCAATGCAGGTTCTATCCTTTTAGATAGAGAAAAAAGTCAGATGTCTGGTTTTTTTTCAGATATTAAAAACGCGGTAAAAAGAGGGGAATCTATTTTTATATTTCCTGAGGGTACACGTAATAAAACAAAAGAATCCTTAACCTCTTTTAAAGAAGGTTCACGGATTATTGCTTTAAAAAACAGATTGCCTATATTACCACTTTATATCAAAACAAATGCCGAAGAGGTTCTAAAGAATGCATTGGCAGATAGTACCTTGAAACAAGAAGTAACATTGGTTGTGGGAGATATGATTGATTATAAAGATAAAACAAACCTTGAACAGAATTATAGAGAAAGATTTTCTCTTTAATATTGCATAAAGGAATGTTCCTTTTCTTTGAGTGTAGCAATAATATTTTTCATATTACTATTATCTATAGTGCTGGTAATTAAAACTTGCGATGTATGTTTAGTCAAAGAAGAAATGAGAATTTTGATTTCTTCATTTTTGCTACGTAGAAGGATGGAGCCTTCATTTTTATTTTGATGGATAATATCACCAATATTCTTATGGCTAATCGAATTTAATGAAACTTCATAGGCTAATTCTTTATCCATGAGTAGCATTATTTTTTCTTCAATAGAGTCAGATTCTAGCTTAGATTCTGCTGCTAATATTTCTTGTGTTTTTTGATGTTTTTTTGTATAGACAGTAGGGTCAATTTTCACAGGAGTACTTTTCATAGGATACTCCTCTGATTTGATTTTAGATTTCAAGTTGTATAGACGTATAAAACGTACGATAGTGATAACAAGTGACAAGACAAAAGAGAAGGCTACCCCTGCCATAACCCCTGCTAAGATACCAAGTTTAATGGCTTTTGTAAATTCATAATTCATTGAAAAATAGACAGTTGCAACGGCTGTAAGAAGTATACTAATAGGCATTACCAATGTAAGGAATAGGTTAAAGTAACTTCTCATCTTTTCAATGACTCCTTAGATAAATATTTCATCTAATATAGTATTAATGTAGTCGTTGGCTTTAAAGGGGATAAGATCTTTAGGTTGCTCTCCTGTACCTATATAAAAAATAGGCATTTGAAGTTCCTCTGCAATACTTAACACTGACCCACCCTTCGCAGTTCCATCAAGCTTTGTAATGATTATACCATCAATTCCTATCATTTCATTAAAGGCTTTAGCCTGATTGATGGAAGAACTTCCTTGCGTACCATCCAAAATGAGCATTTTACGATGGGGTGCACCAGTGAGTGCTTTGTCAGCGACACGAATCATTTTTTTCAATTCTTCACTCAAATTGGTTTGGGTGTGTAGTCTCCCTGCTGTGTCAATGATGACATGGTCATAGCCTTTGGCCTTAGCAGATTCAATAGTATCATACACTACAGCTGAAGGATCATGCCCTTGTTGTGTTGCGACAATAGGGATATTAAGTTTGTCAGACCATCTGCTTAGTTGTTCGATGGCTGCAGCTCGAAAGGTATCGCCTGCACCAAGAATGACACTATGCCCTTTTTCTTTATAATGATAAGCAAGTTTCGAAATGGTTGTGGTTTTCCCTGCGCCATTAACCCCGATAATCATCTCTACAAAAGGTTTAGTATCACTCTCTTTCCAATCTGCTTTATACTGGAAGACAGAAATGAGGGAGTTAAATGCTTGTGTACGTGTGATTTTTTCTGGAAGCGATTCTAAAAGTTTTTCTACCAGTGTATAATTGACATCAGACTCTAGGAGAATGTCTTCAAATTCATCTTTGCTGATACTCTTTTTTCTCGTGGGCGCAACTTCTTTGATTGCATCATTGGTTTTCCCTAAAACTTTTTTAAATAAGTTAAACATTGTTTTTTTAGACCTTTATTGTTTTCTTGCTTGTTGTATATCGTATAAAATCATCTCTATTGGCGTTGGCCCTTCAAAATGGCTATACACCTCTCCTTTTTTAAAAAGCAAAGTAAGCGGTGTGGCTGTATCAGGATGCACATTTATGATGTCATGTATAGCATGTATAAACTTAGTATCTTGCATTGCTTCAAAGAGATGGATCACAATAACGTCTTTTTGATACTTTTTTGATACTTTATCTAATGATTTTATTTGCGAAAGACAAGGTTTACACGTAGACTTGGAAAGTGTCATGAGGATTATAGGCTGTGAAATGTCCTGTAACTGTAGTTTTTTATTGAGCAGTGTGGCAGTATAGGTACGTTTACCTTCTTTTAAAGTATAGGTAGAGGACAGCGAATGGTCAATAGCTGATTCCTTTTGAGATAGTGTCTTTTGAATATTTGTTTGAATTTTATTACTTTTTTGTTTTTTACTGTGTATTTTTTTATCTTTTTCTGTAAAAATTTCAGTGGTATTCTCTATCGGGATAGGTTTCGTTTTTTGTTTTTTATCTTCACAACCTTGTAGCATCAAGAAAACAAGCATAAGTAAGGTGGTAGCTGTTAAAAAAGAACTGACTTCTTTTACAATATTCTTTTGCAAAATATTCCTTTGGGTATAATGGCTTAGATTATAACTAAAGAGCACTTAGGAATATAATGGAAGATAAAAATAGTTTTAGAAAAACCTGTCTTAAACGATTGAGAGGGGCACAGGGAAGAGGGCGATATATCAAAGACAAATTGGTTCTTTCCCAACTTTACACCTATTTAAATGAGCAAAATGCACAAAGAATTTTGCTTTATTTACCATTGAAAATGGAAGTAAATCTCTATCCCCTCATTAAGCAATTGCGTAAAGAAAAGAAAATCGTCTATGTGCCTTTTATGGAAGGTAAAAGTTTTAGGTTGGTAAAATATAGATTACCACTGAAGGAAAAACAGTTTGGTATCAAAGAACCACATGATTCAAAACAATATAGAATAAAAAAAATTGATGTAGCCATAGTACCCATTGTCGGCGTAGATTCTACGTTTAGACGTTTAGGATTTGGCAAGGGTATGTATGATAGATTTTTTGAAAAAGAACATAAAAATATAAATAAAGTCGTTTTTGTAGCGCGTGAATTGTGTTACAGTAAAAAGGTCATTACCGATCATTATGATGTACGAGCAGACAATATCATTACGCCATAGAACGTCTTAGAAGGACGTAGATATGTTAGAAATAATAGCCGGAACAGTTGGATTAGCTATTGGTTTTTTTAGCTGTTACATATGGCTTAAAAGTAGTCATAAAAATAGATTTTCTCATCTAGAATATGAAGCCAAAGCCAAAGCCAAAGCGATGGAAAATGAAGCTGAACTTTTGCGTAAAGAAGCAAGTGTAAAGATAAAAGAACAAGAGATAGCCTTAGAGGCAGAATTTCAAAAACGTGTGGCTAAAATAGAGGTACGCAATCGCGAACTTATATTGAAAACAAAAGAGCTGGATGTGAAAGAGGAGCAGTCTGTTCTTTTCGAACAACACTTGCAACAAAAGGCACAACGTTTAGATGAACTAGAAAAGATGAAACAAGACAATATCGCTAGTCTTGTGGATAAAATGCAGAATATTGCTTCGTTCACCAAAGAAGAGGCGAAAATATATATTTTGAAAAGAGTTGAAGAACAAAGTCGTGCAGAAGTCGCGGCCATTGTGAGAAAATATGAGCAAGAAGCGAAGCATGAAGGTGAACGAAAAGCCAATTATATTTTAGCACAGGCAACCACACGTTTTGCAGGAGAATTTGCAGGTGAACGTCTTATCAATTTAGTGAATTTACCGAGTGATGAACACAAAGGTCGTATTATTGGAAAAGAAGGTCGAAATATTAAAACCTTAGAAATGCTTTTAGGTGTTGATATTATTGTGGATGAAACCCCAGGTGTGATACTCATTAGTTCATTCAACCTCTATAGAAGAGCCATTGCGACAAGAGTCATAGAACTTCTCGTTGAAGATGGACGTATCCATCCTGGTCGGATAGAAGAAGTGCATGAAAAAGTAGAAGCAGAATTTGAACAAAAGACTTATGAAGAGGGTGAAAATATTCTGATTGATTTAGGACTTTTCCCTATGCATGAAGAATTGGTACGGTTACTGGGACGTATGAAATATCGTGCAAGTTATGGCCAAAATGCTTTGGCACATACCCTTGAAGTGGCAAAATTGGCACGTGTCATGGCTGCGGAGATGGGAGGAGATGAAAAATTAGCTCTACGTGCAGGACTATTACATGATATCGGTAAAGCATTGACTCAAGATTTGGGTGGCTCCCATGTGGATATTGGTGCAGACCTTTGTCGTAAACATAATGAGCATCCTTCGGTTATCAATGCTATTTATGCCCATCATGGACATGAAGAACCAGACTCTGTGGAGTCTGCCGCTGTATGTGCTGCGGATAAACTTTCAGCGGCACGACCCGGAGCAAGACGAGAAGTATTGGAAAGTTTTACAAAACGGGTTAAAGAGATAGAAGAAATAGCACTTTCAAAAGAGTATGTCAATCAAGCCTATGCTATCAATGCAGGACGTGAAATACGTGTATTTGTCAATGCTCAAAAAATGTCAGATAATGAAGCAGTGTTATTGAGCAAAGAGATTGCCAAAGAAGTACAGGATAAAGTACAGTATCCTGGTGAGATAAAAGTAAATGTGATTAGAGAAACCAGAGCAACAAGTTATGCAAAATAAATGTTAATATAGTTATAATTATTTCAAGTTTTATTAAAGGAAAAAAATGAACAGATGTGATGAAATAAAAGCACATATTCGAATGGAAGAACGTTATCAGGGATTAAGTCTTGTATTTGCACACAGTGATACGATTAAGACAGAGATACTTGATGCGGTGGAAGAAGCAAAAAAAGAGACAGGATTAAAACCATTTATTTTTGAAAAAATCTCTAATGACAGGGAAGATATTCATGCGATATATATAGAATTCCGTGATGATATTCATAGAGAAGGCGGTGAGCTCTTAACAAAAGTGCTTAAAAAATTGCATATTGATCATTGTGAAAAGGATATATAAATGAAAAAATTATTGTTAGGTGTACTGTTTTTAGGTTTGACGTTAGGTGTTCATGCTAAAGATGTAAAAAAAGAAGTAGCAAAAGCTACAACAACAAAAACACCCACAGTAGTCATAGAAACAAATGTAGGGAAAATGGAAGTAAAGCTTTTCCCAGATAAGTCTCCATTGGCAGTAGAAAATTTTTTAGGACTTGTTAAAAAAGGTTATTACAATGGGATTATTTTTCATAGAGTGATAAAAGGATTTATGATTCAAGGGGGTGACCCAACTGGTACAGGTAGAGGAGGCGAGTCTATTTGGCATAAAGAGTTTAAGAACGAAGATAGTCCTAATTTAGTATTTGACAGACCTTTTTTACTTGCTATGGCGAACCATGGACGCAACACTAACGGAAGTCAATTCTTCATTACTACGGTGCCTACCCCACATCTTAATGGTGGATATACTATCTTTGGTGAAGTAGTAAAAGGACAGGATGTTGTTAAAAAGATTGAAAATGTAAGTACAGGTAGAGGTGATAGACCTATGTTCCCACAGACGATGAAAAAAGTCTACATAAAATAATAGGTCGCATTTTGAATAAAGACCAACAAGGTATGGATTTAAGTATACTACGCCAAGAACGGCAAAAATGGTTAACTTGGAAGAATATTCTTCCCTATCAAGAGGCTATTAAGAAGATGCCTTCTTATACAATATCGAAGATAACATTAGGCGACAGGGTGCAGATAGATATTGCAGACCTCTCGCCTGAAGATGCTCTGAGTATTAAAGAAACAGCACTTCTTATGAAACCATGGCGTAAAGGTCCATTTCAGATTAATGACCTTTTTATTGATTCTGAGTGGCGAAGCCAAATCAAATATAATTTGTTGGAACCCCATTTTGATTTGAAAGATAAAATAGTAGGTGACATAGGATGTAACAATGGGTATTACCTTTTTAGAATGCTTTCTCATCAACCAAAGAAGCTGATAGGCTTTGATCCCTCAGCTATTTATTATTCTCAATTTCAGTTTATCAATCATTTTATACAGTCTGATATTGTGTATGAACTCCTTGGTGTAGAGCATGTAGAGTTTTATGAACATAAGTTTGATACGCTTTTCTGTTTGGGGGTTCTTTACCATAGGTCTGACCCTGTGGCTATGCTCAAGTCTCTTTTTAAAGGACTTAATAAGGGTGGGGAACTCATCCTTGATACCTTCATGATAGATGGAGAAGGCGAAATGTGTTTAACGCCTAAAGACAGGTATTCTAAAATACCTAATATCTATTTTGTCCCTACGGTAAATGCTTTGAAAAACTGGTGTTATAGAGCAGGATTTGAAAATGTGGAAGTTTTGGAGACCATGGTTACAGAACATCATGAACAAAGAAAGACGGAGTGGATAGATACACAGAGTCTTGAGGACTTCCTCGATCCAGAAGATGAAACCAAAACAGTAGAAGGGTATCCTGCCCCTAAAAGAGTCTATATTAAAGCAATAAAAACGAAATAAGAGCGTCTTTGACAATTATGTGACTATTTTTCACTATACTCTACATGTGAGATATGGCGTCTTTCTAAGAAAAGTAAAATCTACTTTTATTTTTAAATAAGGTTGATTTTGCTATAAATACGCTAATAAAACGGAAAAGTGGAAAAACTTTAAGATTTTACACTTTTTCATTTTCTATTTTTGTAGATTGGAAATAAATGAGAATATTAACAGTAGGCTTTAGTGACGAATACGTTAAAGAGCTAGAAAAAGAATTAGATAAATATTTTATCTGTATTGTCGATAATGCAAAAGACTTATATGATGCAACAAACTTTACAGATTTTAGACATTATGAGCTAGTAATCATTGTAGACGAAGGCGTTAAGTTTTCTTTAGAACGTTATGTCAATGAAGTCAAGAAGAAAAAAAGTGAAACCAAAATTATTATTTTATCAGAGAGTTTGCCTCATCAAGCAGGATTCTTTGCCTTAGGCGTTGATGATGTGATTGCAAATCACTGTGATGCTCCTGACCTTGTTGCAGCACGTGTACTTTCAAATATGAGACATCTTTTTGGTACACATGTTAACATTGAAAAATTAGTAATAGATATTGCCAATAAGAAAATAGAATATGATGAAAAAATCGTTTCACTTAATGGTAAGACATTTGATATTTTGGCATATCTTGCTTTACGTAAACAAAGAGTCTTTTCAAAAGATGAGATTATTAATGCACTTTGGGAAGAACCTGAGTATGTGAGTGATAATACCGTTGAGGTAGCGATTAACCAAATCCGTAAACGTTTGAAGAGTATACTTGGTTTCCAAGTGATACATACAGTACGTCGTAGAGGATATAAATTCTCCTATTAAAGCGTTCTGTTGACTTGTTCTATCCAGTAAGGCATGATTTTTTGTTCTGCTTTAAGTGTCGTGCTTAGACCATGACCTGGGTAGACCGTATAGTCTCCCTCTATCTTCATTGCTTTTTCTAAACTTTTTACCATCGCATGACCATCAGAGAAAGGGAAGTCCCATCTTCCTATACTTTGTTGAAAAATGAAATCACCAGAAAACCATACATCTTTGATTTGTATCACACTACAACCAGGGGTATGTCCTGGGAAAAGTCTGTATTGTATTGCTACACCTTCTATATTTAAGGTCTCATCACCTATGATTTCATAGTCAGGCGTACTTGGTGGGGTAGGCTGACCTAAGGGACATTTTTGGAGCATGAAGCTATCCCCTTTCGGACAGTACAGAGGGATTTTAAGGGCATCTTTCACTTCTTGGTTGGACCAAACATGATCAAAATGTCCATGGGTATTCAGTATCGCAACGGGATGTGTTACATTATCTAGTACCCATTTTGTTGCACCCATTCCTGGGTCAATGATAAAATCTTTGCCATCAACCGTAACAATATAACAATTTGTTTGTGTTGCGCCCATAGGTTGTATTTTGATTTGCATTGGGTATAATTCTCCTATGAATATATATGAAGTTTTACAAACAGCTATCCTCAGTGATACTATACGTCAAAAAGAAGTATTAACTGCGCAATGTTTAGAGTATTGTAACCAAAATGAGGTTAGTGTTGGGGAGACATTTAAACCATTGATATTCCCAAAACCTTCATATGCTTCAAGATGTGTCATTGTCTCACCTAAAGAGTTACCTGTACGAAAAGACTTTGATACGCAAGAAGGATTGGCAACTTTAGTACATTCCATTGCACATATAGAATATTCTGCGATAGACTTGGCACTAGATGCTGTCTACCGTTATCCTCATATGCCAATGGCATATAAGATAGATTGGCTTGAAGTTGCAGCAGATGAGATACGTCATTTTCAAATGCTGAATACACTTTTAGAAGCGTTAGGTTTTTCCTATGGAGATTTTCCTGTACATTCCGGACTTTTTGATGCAGCGCATAAAACAGCACATAATATACTAGACCGTATGGCAATTATTCCTCGTTACTTCGAAGCTTCAGGACTTGATGTCAGTCCACAAATTATTAAAAAGTTAGATAATAAACGTAAAATACCTATGGTCGGAAAACTCATAGACATGCTTCATATCATTTATGAGGAAGAGATAGACCATGTACTTAAAGGAGATAGGTGGTTTAAATATTTATGTGAACAAGAAAATAAAAGTGAAGATATTTATTTTGAGATACTTGAACGCTATGATTTATTGCATAAGCATAGACCTTATGTCAATGTAAGTG
>DRQB01000172.1 GCA_011330645.1 Campylobacterota bacterium
GAAGACAACCAACCAGCAGTAAGTATTCATGTACTTCAAGGTGAAAGAGAGTTCTCTAAAGACAACAAGTCACTCGGTATGTTCGAGCTTAGAGATATTCCGGCAGCACCACGTGGTGTGCCACAAATCGAAGTGACATTCGACATCGATGCCAACGGTATCTTGACAGTATCTGCACAAGATAAAGGTACAGGTAAATCTCAAGAGATTAAAATCACTGGTTCGAGCGGACTTTCTGATGAAGAAATCGAAAAAATGGTACAAGATGCTGAAGCAAACAAAGCTGAAGATGAAAAAAGAAAAGCAGTAGTTGAAGCGAAAAACCAAGCGGATGCACTCATTCACCAAACAAGAAAAACATTAGATGATCTTGGTGAGAACTTTGATGCATCAGAAAAAGCAGGTATCGAAGCAGCAATTACTGACTTAGAGACTGTACTCAAAGACGAGAATGCAACAAAAGAGCAAATTGATGATAAAGTGAAAGCTTTAACAGAAAAAAGCCACAAACTAGCAGAAGCTGCATACGCTAAAGAGCAAGGTGGTGCAAACCCAGAAGCAGCAAAAGCAGACGATGATGATGTTATCGATGCAGAGGTTGAGTAAAATCTCACACGACTAGTCGTGTGAGCACTCTGCTGACAAGCATTAAAATGCAGTGCAAGTGAAGCACTAAATGCTGAATCGTAAGAGGTCTTAGCGACAGCGTAACATAAAGAGCTTTGCTCTGTTGCGTCCTATAAGTAGCACGATGTTATCGATGCAGAAGTAGAATAAGACTCTATATATTCGGTGGGCATTCCTGCCCACCTACACAATTTTATAATTTCCCCCAATTAATCCATATTAAGCTATAATATTTTTAATAATATTTAAGGATATACCTATGTCAATAAAGCAATGCAATACATTAGAAGAAGCAAGAATAGAGATAGATAAAGTAGATAAAGAGATAGTAAAACTTATTGCAGCACGTAATGACTACATTAAACAGATTGCACATTTTAAAACAAGCATAGATGAAGTAAAAGCAGAAGAGAGGATAGATGATGTCATCTCTAAAGTAAGAGAACAGGCCATAGAATTAGATCTCTCCCCAAACCTTATCAATGATCTCTATATAAGAATGATAGATGGCATGGTAGAGAGTGAGATAGCAGAATTTAGAAATGCAAAAGGACTTTAAAAAAGACCAAAAGTTTAACTTTATTCGTCGTCACTTCCACCTGTGACGGCACCTACTGCTGAGCCTGCAACATCAATCGTTGTACCTACAGCAGCACCAGCTATTTTGATTGGGGCTGTTACGATTTGCGTACATCCCGACAGTAAAACCAAAGTCATTATTGTGTAAATTGTTAATTTTTTCATCCGATGATTATAGCAGAAAAATCTCTGTGTACTCCTTTACACAAAGAGTATGTTAAAATAACCTATTGATAGATATAGAGAAGGCAGTACATGAAAATATTATTACTTGAAGATGACGTGATTTTACAAGAAATCATAGAAGAATTTCTGATTGAAAGTCATTATGAAGTAGAAAGCTATTTTGATGGAGAAAAAGCATTAGATGCTATAGGTGCAGGTCACTATGATTTATTACTGTTAGATGTAAATGTCCCCAATATTAATGGATTTGAAATACTCTCTTATTTGAGAGAAATAGGCAACACAACCCCTGCTATTTATATTACATCTCTTGCAGGGATAGATGACCTTAAAAAAGGGTTTGACCTTGGTGCTGATGATTACCTACGTAAGCCTTTTGAACTTGAAGAACTTAGTGCCCGAATAGAACATATTATACGCCTATACCGGTTACAAGCAGAGATAGAATTTGATGGCATGAAGTTTATCCCTAAGGCACATCAAATTGTGATAGATGATAACGTGATAGAAATGCGACAAAAAGAAGCACAGGTTTTGGAGTATTTTATGCGTAATACAGGTAAAATTATTTCTTGTGATGAAATTATTGAGAATGTATGGGATGATGAACACATCCCTACACATGCTACGATACGTACCTACATTAAAAACTTGAGAAAACTGTTTACGAAAGAATATTTTGACAATATAAAAGGAGAAGGTTATCGTTTTAACATCCTATGAGCGTATCTCTCTTTTTAGATTTTTATCGTTATATTTAGCTTCTGTATTTATTTTATTAAGTATTATTGGGTACTTGTTTTTTGAAAATAATCGTGCTTCTATGAAAAGTGCAATGAAGTTTGAAATGATGTATCAGGCACGTATGCTCTCATCCAAAATTGTGATGAAAGCTATGAAAAATAATGAAGGTGCACTGAAAAATTTTGATAAAGGTAAGTTCCTGAAAGATTTAAAGCATTGTCGTTTTAAAGCAGGATATTATGATAAGAATAAGAAACCACTCTATACGGAAATTAGCAATGTAGATAGATTTGATACTGATTTTTTCGTAGATAAGATGAAGTGTTATACTGTCACAGAGGATAAAAGTGAACATTTAGGTATCCGTTACATTGTACTTAAAGAGAGTGATTTGGCTCACTCTTTACATGAATTACGTATTAAAATCATAGGGTATTTAGTCCTTTCTTTTATACTTATGGGTGTGGTAGGTTATTTTTTAGGAAGACTCTTCTTAAAGCCGGTTCGTGAACAAATAGAATCTCTGGATAAATTTATTTCTGATACAACCCATGAGCTCAATACCCCAATCTCAGCGATACTTATGACGATTCAATCCCTGAAAGGTGTAGAGTCTAAAAAGATGAAACGCCTAGAGGCCAGTGCAAAACGATTGAGTACGATGTATGGTTCTTTAACTTACAGACTTGAGGGTGGTGTTGAGCCTAGTGAACATCTATGTTTAGCCACCATTGTGGAAGAAAGAATCGAATTTATCAAAGAACTGATAGATTCAAAGCGTTTATTTATCAAGCTCGAACTTGAACCAACTAAAGTTTTTATGCCTAAACGTTCCGTATATCGGCTGATTGATAACTTGATTTCCAATGCTATCAAATATTCAGATATAGGAGATACGATTACTATCTCTTTAAAGCATAATGTCCTAAGAGTAAAAGATACAGGTATCGGGATAGATGAGAAGATGCAAGAAGATATATTTAGACGTTATTACAGAGCCAATGATGAGCGTGGCGGTTTTGGTATAGGACTCAATATCGTGCTTTCCATTTGTAAAAAATATAAGATAAAACTAGGGCTTGAGTCTCAAAAAGGAAAAGGCAGTACATTTATACTTACTTTTCCTAAAGTAAAAAAATAAATTTACTCTACACTGTCCATCAATATACCTATAATATCAGACATGGTAAGGATACCGTGGAGTTCATTATTGTCTATAATGAGCAGACGTTTAATACTTGATTGAACCATCATTCTTGCCGCATATTTGACATTGAGCTGTGCAGAAACAGACATCGCGGGAATAGCAGCAATATCATAAACATTGAGTAAATCAATGTCTCCATCTTCTGCAACAATACTTTGTAGGATATTTTTAAAGGTAACCAGTCCATAGGCACCATCTTCTTGTGTTTTCTCTACAATGATTGAACGTACAGCGTGTGTACGCATAAGTTTAAGTACTTCTCTTACAGTGGCTGTTGGTGCAACTGAGATTAATTTTTCTTTAGGGGTCATCACATCTTTGACTAACATTTTAATTCCTTTAAATCATTTACAGCATACATTTGATATCGTCTTCAAACTTATGCAGTTCTTTCGTGTCCAGTCCTGCCACATGGGTGAGTGGTATGGTAAATGCAAAACCTGCATTTTCGGGGTTGTCTATATCAAACTCTTCACGCAAGGCTTTCATGACTTTCATGGAGAGCTTACGAGGTAAGATGAAGAGTAGTGCTGAGACATTTTCTTCTAAAGTAAGACCAAAAAAGACTTTTTTCTCTTCCAATCCTATACTTTTACCATGCAAGATGGTGACAGAACCAGCACCTGATTTTTTTGCAACTTCAATGGCGGCGTCTTCATCTTTGTCTGCTATGACTGCGATGAGTGCGGTAAATTTCATAATGTTTCTCCTTTTTGAGTGGATTGTTCTAGTTTTTTCTTTTTATAATACTCTGCATGAATGCCATATCCCATGACAGTGAGCATAGGGAAAAGTGAGGCAAAGGCAATGAGCCCAAATCCATCGATAAGAGGATTTCTTCCCTCTATATTTTCTGCCAATCCAAGCCCCAATGCAGCAACCAGAGGTACAGTGACGGTAGAAGTCGTCACCCCACCAGAGTCATAGGCAATAGGCACAATGTACTTAGGGGCAAAGTAGGTAAAAATGATAACCAGAATATATCCCCCAATAATATAATAATGGATAGGATCACCTGAGACAAGTCTATATGCACCTAAGGCAATACCCACAGCCACACCAAGTGCTACTACCATTCTAAGAATATTTTGTTTAATATTCCCTTCACTTATCTCTTCTGCTTTGATGGCAATGGCAAGCAGTGCAGGTTCTGCCATTGTGGTAGAAAATCCTATAAGAAATGCAAAAAGATAAATAAGCAGATTGTTTTTCATTCCTGTAAGTTGTAAGGCTATACTTTCCCCAATAGGAAACAAGCCCATCTCAAGTCCGACAATAAAGGCATATAATCCAAGAATGACCATGATGATACCAGTGATAATTTTATGTAAATGTGCTACAGGTTTTTTGATAATCATATATTGAAAAAAGAATATCACAACAAGAATAGGCATCACATCTCGTATGGTACCTATGAGAGCCATGAAAGTGTCATAGGCAGAAAATGTATAGGTACTTGCTATAGCTTTTCCCCCTTCTGACATAAGGGTTTGTACAGCAGTGGGAGTATCCATAAAATGGTAGACGATAATGCCATAGACCTGTACAAATATCATAGGTGTTAGTGAAGCAAACGCAATGAGCCCAAAACCATCTATGGCTGGGTTACGTCCTTTAATACTGGATGCCAGTCCGATACCAAGTGCTGCAACTAATGGCACAGTCACAGTGGAGGTAGTGACACCCCCAGAGTCATATGCTAGACCAATAATCTCTTTGGGGGCAAAAAAAGTGACAACGACTACTAAAATATATCCAGTAATGATGTAGTAGGCGATAGGGTGTCCAAGCAAGATACGAAGTGTTCCTAAAGCTATAGCAAATCCCACAGAAAGAGCTACGGTCATACGCAGCCAAAAGGCATCAACCAACCCATGAGAGATAAGTGCCGCTTTATCTGCTATGGCAATGAGAGCGGGTTCTGCAACCGTGGTAGAAAAGCCTATAGTAAAGGCAAAGAGTAGGAGCCAGAAGACAGAACCCTTTTTGGCAAAGTCAACAGCGAGTCCTTCACCAATGGGGAAGATACCCAGTTCCAAACCACGAATAAAGAGCGCAAGCCCTACTGCCACAATAACTAAACCTATGATAATAGAGATAAGATTTGTTGGCATAGCTTGGATGATGAGTCCTTGAAAGAGGGCTACAACAATAATAATAGGGAACAGGTCTTTAAAAGCATTTTTTAAATCCCCGGCAAATATCTTCGCACTTTCTTTAATCATAAGATAGTATAGCGAGGTTGCTATGGGTTTCTCTGTGTAAAGTACTTATTTTTTAGCTACAAAATCCAAAGAGATAGAATTTACACAGTGACGTGTACTTTTTTCTGTCATTCTCTCCCCTTTAAAGACATGCCCAAGGTGACCACCACAGTTTGTACAGACTATTTCGACACGTCTACCATCAGCATCAGGTACTTCAGTCACTGCACCCTCTACAGCATCATCAAAACTAGGCCATCCTGTACCTGAGTCAAATTTGGTATCTGAGGGGAACAGGTCTGCATTACACTGACGACACGTGTACATGCCATCTTCATGATGATCCCAAAATTTCCCAGTAAAAGAACGCTCTGTTCCTTTGTTTAAAATGACATATTTTTCTTCTTCATTAAGTTCGTTATAGTTCATAGGTATTCCTTATACGGTTATTCGTATCTGGATAATATCATATTTGTTAAAAATAGTATATAATCGTAGTAAAGACTTCGTGAAAAGGTGTAAATATGAGAACATTTGACATCATTATTATTGGGGGAGGGAGAGCGAGCAACTTAGCTAAAACAGCAGGGAAAGCTGGGAAAAGTGTTGCCATCATTGAAAAGTCCAAATTTGGTGGTACCTGTGCCAATAGAGGATGTGTGCCTTCTAAGCTCTTGATAGGGTATGCCAATGTTGCTAGAACCATACAATCATCTTCTAGGCATTTTATAGATGCAGAAATTAAAAAGATAGATGTAGATAAAATCTTTGAAAAAACCAATACCTATGTTGATGGGGTTGACGCATCGTATAGAAGTAGATTTAATGAAAATGTAGAAACCTTTTTAGGAGAGGCTTCTTTTGTGTCAAATTACGTTGTCCGTGTGAATGGTGAAAAACTTACAGCTCCTAAAATCGTGATTGCTACAGGTACACGTCCTGTGAAACCGGAACATGAAAAAGCATGGACAAGTGATAACATTTTTCCTCTAAAAGGAGAGGTACCAAAGTCCATTACTATCGTAGGGGCAGGTTTCATTGCCTGTGAATTAGCAAATTTTTTTGATGCGGTGGGAATAGAGACAAAACTACTTGTACGGAGTCAACGTATTTTGGGTAAAGAAGATAGCGAAATAGCTAGTATTTTTAAAGAAGAGTTTTCCAAAAAAATAGATATTGCTTTTGATACAAGTATTCAAAAAGTAGCATATATAAATCATAGATTTCAGCTCACGCTTGTAAATAAGAACAATGAAATAAGCAGACATACAAGTGAAGCGCTGCTGTATGCCACGGGGAGAATATCCAATGCAGATACTTTGGCTCTGGAAAATACAGATATCAAAGTGGATGAAAGAGGCTTTATCCAAAGAGATGTGATGTTTGAAACCGCAGTAAAAGGGGTATATGTGGTAGGAGATGCATCGGGGAAACATATGTTACAACATGCAGCCGCAGCTGAAGTCAATCATCTCTCCAAAGTATTACTGAAAAATGTTGACACCCCTTATGTATTTAAATATATGCCTCATGCTGTTTTCACTGATCCTGAAGTTGCAAGTGTTGGCATCACGGAACAAGAGGCAAAAAAGCAGGGCATACCGTATGTTGCAAGCACTACGGATTGGTTAGCCAGTGCTAAAGCACAGTCTACAAGGCTTACATACCAAAGAACCAAGTTGATAATTGACCCAAAGAATTATGAAATATTAGGATGTCATCTTATTGGTCCAGAAAGTTCGACAATGATACATCAGGTACTCAGTATTATGCATCTAGATAATGATATACGACATTTAAAAGAAATGGTTTATATCCATCCTACTTTGAGTGAAGCCTTACTCCCTGCAGCGGTGCAAGCAGTAGCAAAAGTGAGAAAATTTAAAAAAGCTACCTAAAGTCGTTCAATCTTCCCTCTATGCAACGCGACTGTGCCCTTTTGTTCAAGTTCTTTCAGTAGACGAGAGACGACAACTCTGGCGCTTCCAAGTTCAGTGGCTAGTTGTTCATGTGTTATTTCTATCATATCATGAGGTTGTTTCCCCAGCCACTCTATGATACGGGTATCTAAACGTTTAAACTTAATGTCATTGATAAGCCCTGTAAGTTCTTCAAAACGGAGTTGATAGAGTGAAAAAAGGTAACTTTGGTAGACATCACTAAGGCGTGTGAGTTCTTTGGCACTCTGCGCGGATATAACATACCCTTCGATGTCTGTCAGTGTTTGGGCTGAAGCAATAGCAGGAGTATTGGAAAAAAGTGAAGCGGTGTTTACGATGCATTGTTCTCCTGCTTTAAGGGTATAAAGGGTGATGTCTTCTATGGTATCAGACTGAGTATAAAGACGTACTTCTCCCTCTGTCAGCCATAAGATATTTTCACATACATCGCCTTGATAGAAGAGTAGGGTATCTTTAGGAATTTTAACAGGTTTTATATGTGTATTTAAAAAGAGCAGTGCCTCTGACTCTAGTTCATTTAAAAAGGGATAGGACGTGAGTTCCATTGTAGCTCCACGGAGTAAGAATAAAGGTTAGTTTTTCTTTTTTTGACAGCCTGTATCAAGTTTAAACAAAGAATAGACAATACACCATCCAGAAAGTGCAGTAAAAAGGAGCGATACTCCTAGAATAAGCATGATGAGGTATTTTGCTGTGAGTCCCCAAACAATAAGTACTATTGCAGCGACTAATCTAACAATGCGATCTACTTTCCCTACGTTACATACCATATCAAATCCTTTAATATCTCTGTATATAGAGAAAGTATAACATATTTAGTCGTTTTTCGTTTTACAACCTGTATTTATACCCAATAGTGCATAGGGTGGACACCATCCGATGATAGCTGTAAATAAAAGTACAGCACCTACTACGTCTGCAATAATGTTTCCATTCATTACACCCCAAGCAAGTGCAGCTGCACCCACAACGCCTCTAATGATTCTATCGATTTTTCCTACATTACATGTCATAATATTTCCTTTAATTTAATTTTAATTACAAGTGAATTATGACAAATATTATCCGATTTGTATGTAACCTAAGTTACATAAGGATTATAATAAAATGACAACTTTCAATAAGTATTTCAATAATAATTATCAATTTAAAGAAATGTAAAGAAAAAATTTGTTAAATTACGATTTCGATAATAACTATCAAGTTATATAAAATGTAAATAAGGAAAATATGATGAAAAAAATAACAATGGCGTTAAGCTTAGTAGCAGTAATGGCAGTAGAAATACAGGCAGTAACTCTAGAAGATAGGGTGAAAGCACTTGAAGAACAAAATACGGTTCTGACAGAAGAGATACTTGCTTCCCAAAGTGGAGGATTTACATTGGTTGATACAGAAAAATCATACAATGGACTCGGTGCGGCTGCATCAAAGGTTTATTTTTCAAAAAATCCACTTTCTATAGGCGGATATGGTGAAATGTATTATGCTAATCCTGATAATGGTGATGACTTTTCTGATGTATATAGATTCGTAACTTATTTTGGGTATAAATTTTCAGAGAATGTTATTTTAAATGCTGAAATAGAATATGAACATGGTGCAAACGCAGCAACAGGGGGTGAAGTAGTTATAGAGTTTATGTATTTAGATTTTCTATACAGCAATGAACTAAATTTTAGAATAGGTAATGTACTTGTACCTATGGGACATATTGGTCTTAGACATGAACCAACACTTTTTAACACCGTGCAAAGACCAGAAGTTGAAAAATATCTGATACCTACTACATGGGGTGAAAATGGTGCATTACTATATGGTAGATTTAATGAAGCAGGTATTGAATATACTGCAGGTATTATTAATGCTCTAAATATTAACAATGGGAATACTGTGAGTGCTAGCAAAAAATGGATACGTAATGGTAGACAAGGTGCCGCTAGTCAAGCATCGTTTGATCCCGCATTTATTGGACGTGTAGACTATACAGGCATAAATGGCTTAAAAGTAGGTGCTTCTGTATATTATGGTGGTGGCTCTAATCTTAAAAACGATCCTGCCAATGATGTATCCGGTTTAACCACAACAATGTTTGATGTACATGCTTCTTATGAACAGGGAGCATTTTCAGCCTATGGGCTTTATACCCAAACGAATCTAGATGGTGCAGAAAAATTAGGTTCAGGGGCAGTTGAAAGTGGAAGTGGCTATTATGCAAATGCTTCATATGATTTAGGGACAGTTATGGGGATTGATTATAAAATACCAATTTTTGCGCAATATCAAAATTATAATCCTGTAGAAAAAACAGTAGATGGACTCAATGAAGACAAGTATCAGACAGAAATTGTTACAATCGGTATGAATTTTTTCCCTGTAGACCAAGCTGTAATAAAAGCAGATTATGCAATGAAAGATGTGAATGGTGAAGAGAGTAATGTTCTTTCCTTGGGGATAGGATTTATCTTTTAAGTGAGGATGATTATGAAATATATTTTTTCTGTTTTATTGCTTGGGATATTGTTTACTTCCTGTAGTTTTAGTAAATCAAAAGTATCAGTAAAAGACGTTATAGAAACTTCTTTTCAATATGTAACAAAGATAGAACCTAAGTCTCTCATTCTCTCAAGTGCGCAGTTTAAACAGATCCGTAACATGGCGAAAGCAGCGATAGACACAAAAGTCTATCGTTATTACACTATCTTATCAGATACTAAAAAGATTGGTGTCGCTGTACTCATTACACGTAAGGTGCGTTCTAAAAAAGCAACGGTACTCTATGCTTTTGATGAGACAGGGACATTGCGTTTTTCTGAGATTATGGCTTTTGGTGAACCTCCAGAGTTTATACCAAGTAAAATTTGGATGTCACAACTGCAACAGCAAAAGCCTTCAGCCAAATTGACGGTAGGTAAAGATATCCCTACCATCAGCGGTGCAACACTTTCTGCACGTTCTATTACGCAGAGCGCGAGAGTAGCTAGAGCTATTTACAATATTGTTTTAAAGCACAAATAGATGAAGTTTCTTGTTACCAAAGATTTAGCCCATTCTACGTTATTGGGGCACTTGATATTAGGTGTTTGTATAGCACTCTTTTTTTACTTGGGTTCAGATATTGTTTTACATGCTTATATACTAGGAGACAATCTTATAGCTCTTAGCAATACACTCTATGGGAATGTCGATGAATTCATAGAGCCAATACTACTAGATTCATTGTTGCTTCAAGTGCATATTGACTTGTTTATGTCACTTTTTAGTATCATGATACTTGCCTCCATATACATACGTCTTTTTAGTAAAAGGAAAATTACAAAACAACTGGTACATTTTTTATTTATATTTGGATTAGCTGCGCCAATCTCACTACTTATTGCCTATTTTACTTCTGTAGGGGTTATCTACACTTGGCTAGTATGTTTTTTCTTTTGGCATCTGTTAGGGCTAGGTATGTCACTGGCGATTATTAAAAAACTACTTTTTAAATGAAACACTTTAAACTTTATCATATCCCTATAGCCTATATGCTTGTATATGTACTTCTCATTTTGGGTACAGGTATATGGCTTTTCTTGCTCTCCCAAGGGCTTGAAAGTGCAGACATGATGCAGACACTTAGTCAGATAGTCACACTACCAGAACCAAAAAGTCTACACAACTTTATAGAGGTAGCCACACCCCATCTTTTTGCTATGGGTACACTCATCTTCGTCGTAGCCCACTTCATGCTCTTTAGTACCAACATACCACAAAGGTTTTCACTACATGTCTCTATGCTACTTTTTGTGGTAGCTCTGTTAAACATAGCTGCCTATCTACTTATCATTACTGGGTTTGTGGTATCTGGGTGGATTAAACTTCTCTCTATGGGGCTTTTTGTTTTACTCTTTGTACTACTCTTAATCATGGTGGCTTTTTCTTTATAGTCTAGCCATTGAAAAGAGACAAACTTCTCCAAGTTTCCATAGACTATCTTTCCATTATGCTCTACCAAAACAAAGCCTATCTCATCATGAGCTTCTAAGAACTCCAAGGCCTTTTGCCTAGGCATGACAGAGATAGCTGTGGCATAGGCATCTATCTTGGCGTTGTTTGCATAGGTAAAAAGTGAGACAGAGACAAAGGCTTTTCCTTGTTTTGCAGTTTTGGGGTTGATGAGGTGGTTGTGTGAGGCATCTTTGACATAACGTCTGTAGGTACCAGAGGTTGAGATGGAGAGTTGGGGTATCTTACTCTTTAGACTCGCAAAGGTTTGCTCTGAAAATGGAGACTGTAGCTCGAATGCACAAACATCTAGACAACGTATGTCACCAGAGAGTGCGATAGTACCTTTGCTAATGTTCTGCTCTTGAAGAAAAATAGCCACTTTGTCAACAGCATATCCCTTGCCCATACCCCCTAAGTCTATGGTGATGTTTTCTTCTGTACTTATGGTGGTAGCGTTTATCTCTATGGCGTCTATGTCAAGTTTGGCATCTTTCAGTGCTTCTTTACTAGGAATAGAGCTATGCTCTTCCCCAAAATGATACAAATCTTTAGAGATAGACCCTATGGTAATGTCAAAATACCCTTGGGTGTCTTGATAATACTGTTTTGATTTGTCAATAGCCTCTGCTAAATAGGTATCGTAAGGTACGTGATGGTTGTAGTTCAGTTTATAGACCAATGCTTCTCTGTCATAAGATGAGAGGGAGAGTTCTATCTCTTTAATGCGCCTAAAACTTTGTGAGATTTGTTTGTTCTGTTGTGCTTCCAAGCTTATGTATACAAAAGTGCCCATAAGGGCTTGGGTGCGGGTGAGCATTTCGTTAGAAAGTACAAAGAGGGGAAGGAGGAAGAGTATAAAAAGTTTTATTGTCTCTTCTCCAAAACCTCTAATACACCAGAAAAATCCTTCTCATGTCCAAAACAGCTGTTGGAGTTACATATCATAAATCCATCATTGGTGTCATTTTTAAAGAGTGCAAAGGGATGTGGTAAGTTATCCAACTCTTTGATGTGTGGTTTGAGTTTATCTTCATGGGCTTTGATAATAATATCATCTTTTAAATAGCGTATAACCATACGTGTCATACGTGGGGTGGAAATGGGTTGGCGCATGACATCATAAGAGTAAATTTCTAAGGTTTTAAAGACAAACTTTTTGTACACAATATCTACTAGAGAAGAGACACTGTACAGTGCATCAATCATAGTAGCTACAGAGGAAGGATAAGAGGCATCATAGATGTCTGCATCGGTTTCAAACTCTCCACGGCTAAATTTCCACTTACCTTTGTCAAAATATTTCTCTATGGCATTGTTAGCAAGCTTCGTAGCAGTGATAAGATAGACTTCATTAAGTGTAGATTCATATGCTTCTATCAGTGCATCTGTGAGGTAGGCATAGTCCTCCAAAAAAGCTTTTATTTTAGGTGTTTTTCCTATGAGTGTAGAGTGGTAAAGTTCAGCATGAATATACATACTTTGCAAGAGGGCATCTAAAGATTTGATTGCCAGTTTAAGATACTTTTTATCGACACGACTTGCTTTAAAAAGAGATTTAATCATCATGGCATTCCATGCAACAATTACTTTTTTATCGATGAAAGGATATGCACGTTTTTCTCTACGTTTTTTGAGTGCTTCTATAGCTTCATTGTAATAGGGAATATCAATGGCTGTTGGATCATCTACACGTACAATGTTCTTCCCCTCAAAGTTTCCTTCTTTTGTAATGTGTAAAGCTTTTGCAAGTTTCTCATGAACCTTACTTGGTATACCTGCTTTTTCAAAAGAACGTAAGGCTTTGTCATAGCTGTAAACAAAGTATTTTCCTTCTTCTCCTTGGGTATCTGCATCAGAAGCAGAGTAGAAGAGATGGTCTTTGCTCATTTTCTCAAGCATAAAGTCTAAGGTTTCAAAAGCAATATCTCTATAAAAATCATTGCCTGTCGCATGATAAGCTTTGAGATATACTTCTGAAAGCAGGGCATTGTCATACGTCATTTTTTCAAAATGAGGTACAAGCCAGGTATTGTCTGTAGAATAGCGACAAAACCCACCATCTACAAGGTCTCGCAAACCGCCTTTTGCCATAGAAGAGAGAGAAAATGCTGCCATATTGAGCGCTTCTTTGTTGCCAGTGATTTTATAGAGATCAAGAAGTAGGTCAAGGGTAGAAGCTTGAGGAAATTTGGGTGCCTTGTTGAAGCCTCCATGCTCAGAGTCAAAAAGCTGTCTGCTTTGATCCAACACCCTGTGAATGATACTTGTATCAAGCTTGGTTGCTTGTATTTTGTCTTCTTTAGGATTGAGATACCGTAAGATATTGTCTGCTTCTTTAACCAATACTTCTTTCTCATTTTTATATTTGTCTGCGATGACTTCAAGTAAAGAACTAAAACTCATCATGCCATATTTGGGTTCATCTGGTATGTAGGTAGCTGAATAAAAAGGCTTTAAATCTTCGGTTAAAAAGATAGACGTAGGCCATCCACCTCCACGACCATTCATAAGTTGGTAGACTGCTTGAAAATGTTTATCTATGTCTGGGCGTTCTTCTCGATCTACTTTGATAGAAATGAAATATTTATTGAGTATTTTTGCAGTGGCTTTGTCTTCAAAAGACTCATGTTCCATCACATGACACCAATGACAGGAACTATATCCGATAGAAAGAAAAACAGGTTTATGCTCTTTTCTTGCTTTTTCAAAAGCTTCATTTCCCCATGGATACCAGTCCACAGGATTGTCAGCATGTTGCTGCAAGTAAGGGGAGTGTTCATTTTTTAGATGATTTTGCAAGTTTGGATTCCTTTCAGTCATACCATTTTGACTTATGATTAACATCTTGTAAACCAATTATAGGTAATATTACACAGCTTATACACAAATAGTACAATAGAATACTATATAAACTTTAAAACAAGAGAGAGAAAATGAACAATATAGTCAAAAAGTTACTTCTAGTGAGTTTACTTTTAAGTACTTTCGTCTTTGGTGGATTTGGTGATGCACTCAAAAAACAAAAGTTTTTGTCCCCTGATGAAGCATTTCAAACCACTGCAGTGATGAAAGATGGCATGATTGAAACAAAGATTAACATGGCAGATAAAATCCATATCTATGAGGACTCTCTTCACTATAGAATCATTTCTCCCAAGACAGTAGAACTCTCAGTCACAAAACCCACACCAAAAGAGTTTGATGGTGATAAAGTATATGAAAAAGAGTTAGTCATAACTCTCCCTACAAAAGAGATAGAGTCTAAAGTAGCAGGTGACTATACCTTGGAAATAGAGTTCCAAGGATGTTCTGACAAAGGGATTTGTTATCAGCCTATTAAAAAAACCTTTCAGTTTAAAGGTGCAGAGCTTGGGATGATAGATAAAATTTCTGCAGTTGTAAAAGAAGGAAACCCTAAAAAAATAGTTGATTTCTTTTTGCATGAAAGTCCAATATTTATTATCCTTATTTTTCTTGTGTTAGGGATACTTATTTCACTTACCCCTTGTATTTTCCCAATGATTCCTATTTTATCATCCATAATCATGGCACAAGAGGGGAAAGATGAGAGTCAAAAGTCTAACCCGTTTTTGATTTCACTTGTGTATGTGTTGGCGATGGCAGTAACTTATGCAATAGTAGGTGTCATAGCGGGAATATCGGGTATAGATGTAGGGGCTGCACTTCAAAACCCTTGGATTTTGACTATTTTTGCTGCAATATTTGTAGCATTGGCACTTTCTCTTTTTGGTTACTATGAGATAGGTTTACCTGCGTCTTGGCAGTCTAAACTGACCAAGGCAAGTGATGAAGCACAAGGAAAAGGTGGCATTATTGGGACAGCAATTATGGGCTTTTTCTCTGCTCTCATTGTAGGACCATGTGTGACACCACCACTTGGAGGTGCTGTACTATTTATCACACTTACTGGTAATGCTGTACTGGGTGGCTTTGCTCTTTTTGCGATGGGGCTGGGTATGGGACTTCCTCTTTTAGTTATCGGCTTGGGTGCAGGTAAATTCATGCCAAAACCAGGGGGCTGGATGACGCGAGTATCTCAAGTTTTCGGAGTAACGATGTTGGCAGTTGCTATTGCCATGTTAGGACGTTTTTTACCAGAAGGATTAACACTCTTTTTATGGGCACTTTTATTTATGGGTGTAGCACTTTTTATGGGTGTATTTGAGTCCAAAGAATATGAAGGTGCCAATAAGTTATTTAGATTACTTGGTTTGGTATTTTTACTTTATGGGGTTTCATTATTTGTAGGGTCTATCTCTGGAGCCAATTCTATGTTTAGACCATTTTCCAAATTTACTTCAGGTGTGACTGTCGCATCAGCTGTTGTGGAAGATAAAAGTGGACATTTAGGTTACTCTATTGAACGTCTTATGAAAGAGGTTAAAGCATCCGATAAGCCAGTGGTTGTAGACTTTGGTAAAGACTCATGTACGGCATGTACAGAGCTTGAAGAGATTACCTTTCCTCACCCTTTGGTCAAAGAACAACTTAAAAACTTTACGTTTATTAAAATAGATTTGACCAAAAATACAGAAGATGACAAAGCTTTACTCAAAAAATTTGAACTCTTCGGTACCCCAAATATCATTTTTTTCGATAAAGAGAATAACTATTTAGCTGATAAAACTTTAGTAGGGTTTATTAAACCTGAAGTATTTGCTAAACATTTAAAGAGTGTGGCTAAATAATTAGCTTCGTTCTATAGGTGTAACGGTGACTCTAACACCCTCATATTCACAATAGACATCTCCATCTGCATAGGAGAAAGGTTCTTTTGTTTTGATGAGTCTTAGTCCATGGGGAAAGACACATTCCTCTTCAAAGTTCTTATTTTGGCTTCCTATGATGACTGGAAATTTAGAGGTGTTGAGTACCCAAAAATCGGTGTGGTCTATGTGCTTTTCATCTTCTGATTCATCATAGATTTTGACGCCATGTTCTTGGTGGCTAGCAAAACTTTCTAGTAGAAAGATGTCATGATAAAAGGTGTCTTCTACTTCTTCATCTAAGAGTACACCCAAGTGGTTACGTGAAACGTAGGCGACGATGTCTATGTTGTCATTGGTCTTTTGGTTGATACGCTTATAGAGCTCTTTTTTATCGGTTATCTTCTCCATACCTTTAAAACTATGATAGGCATCTATATGCCCTTTCATAATGATGTTTTCAAAGCGTTCAAAATATTTGTATTCTTCTCGTATCTTTTTATTTTTTATAAGGCTGCTTAGTTTGTCTCCTGCTTTTTTAGAGTTGGAGACAACTCTACACTCGACCATCGGGTCAATGTGTTTGGTTTTTAGAAGACCTAGATAGTAGAGTCCCTGATTAAGCTTGTCTCCTACGAAGTTAAAAAATCGTGAAATGGGATTGTCTGCACCAAACCACTTTTCCAATAAAGTAAGCAAATATGAAAGTGCAAATACTTCCAAAATGGGTGCTAACCATGATGCGGCAAACCATGAGAGCACAGATGAGGTGATTTTTGTTGCAAAAGTAAGTATGCCTTCAAAAAGAGCTGAAGCTACCATTTTGATTTGGGTAAAAAAGAGTAGTTTATCCAGGTAGCCCAACCAGTAGACAATAAGCCCTAAAACAAAAGCACCAAGAACAATGGTGATTGCATTTTTTAGTTTAGCTTTGAGGTTAAGTCTTATATAGTAGTCTTTGACCTCTTTAACTCCTTCTACAAGATGATCGATGATATTTTTTTTAAACCATTGAGTCAGTACATTATCTAAAAACCAGCGTTTAAGTAGGAGTAAAAAGCCTTGAAAAAGGGTAAGACCTTTGAGAAATGCAATGAACTTGAGCTTAGAAGCAAACCAGAGTGAAAGAATACTGGCTTTAAAAACAAGTGCTATGGCAAACATATATCCCATAAGCCATTCATAGCTTGCAGCATGGGTGTATTTGAGACCGTAGACGACAGCCACAGGAAGAGTAATCGCTAAAAGTGCTTTGTATCGTCTACGCAAGGTTTAACTACATATCTTCAGCTGTAGCATCTGTGGTGTAGACACCTGTAAGTTTTTTCCAGATAATAGAAGCATTCAGTCCAAACCAAATAAGTAACCCCACACCAATCGTAGAAGCCCATCCTGCTTGTTCAAACTCTGTAACATTGATGATACCGTACTGTTGTAAACCCCAGATAAATGCACCAATGATGATAGTGACAATAAGTGCTCCAAAAAATCCAAGACTTTGGAAAATAGACTTAATTGCAAGAAGCCAAAGTGCCATCATGATAAGGATGCCAAAAGGTTTAAATCCTGAGAGTATGTCATCCACATTAGAAATATAATGGATAAAGTGGTGTCCTGTTGGATTCCATGTACCAAGAGCTAAAGCCATAGAAAGCACAAGTGTTACCCACCATGCAAGATGGGTGACTTTTTTACCACTTTTTGTGGTAGATGTTTTCGTTAATATATCGGGTATCATAAAGTTTCCTTGAATTGTTTTGGAAATTATATCAAAAATATTACGCTATAATGTCAAAAAAGTCATGCGAACAGCATGATACTAAAAAATTTATTTTAAAAACGGAATAACACATGACTAAAATGATAGAAAAATCAAAAAACTTAACAATAAACATAGGTAAAATCAATACACTAGAAGTGATGAGAGATACAGACTATGGCTACTTTTTAGAAGCCAAAGATGAGAGTGAAGTACTTCTCCCCAATGTTTACGTTATGGAAGATGAAATGCCTATGGGTTCACTGATAGATGTATTCATCTATACTGATAGTGAAGATAGACCTGTGGCAACCACTAAGATGCCTTATGCCAAGTTAGGTGAGTATGGATACTTTACGGTGGTGGATTATAAACAGTATGGGGCTTTTGTAAACTGGGGACTTCCTAAAGATTTATTTGTACCACTTTCTCAACAAAAAGAGCATTTTAATATCGGTAAAAAATATTTGCTTCGTGTGTGTCTGGATGAACAGACAGGTAGACTCTATGCGACACAAAAAATAGGAAAATATTTTAACCGTGATATGAAAGGGTTGCACCCCAATAAAATACTAGAAGCCATAGTTTTAGCAAAAACACCATTAGGGTTTAAAGTTGTGGCAGACAACCAATACGAAGGCATGCTCTTCAACAATGAAATCTATGAAGATTTACGTGTAGGAGATAAACGTGAAGTCTATGTAAAAAATGTGCGTAAAGATTTTAAATTAGATTTATCATTGCAACCCATAGGTATCAAAGCTAAAATAGATGAAGCCCAAGGAACCATATTACAACTTCTAAAAGAAGCAGGAGGCACATTACCTTTTACCTATAAAAGTGATGCAGATGAGATTAAAAAAGTTTTTGGATTGAGTAAGAAAAATTTTAAACGTACATTGACACAATTGATTGATACGAAGCAAATTACATTACTTGATGATTCTATTAAGCTTTTGTAAACCTTTTTCGCTATACTAAATTATCTCAATTTAAGGAAAAAGATATGGATTTAATGGATTTATTGAAAGTAGGTGGGTCTTTGATTCAAGGTAACAGTGATGATGCAACAACAGGTTTAGATGTTGGTGATATAGCAGGGGCACTTGGTGGACTTCTTGGTAACAATGAAGGTGGATTAGATTTGGGTTCTCTTGTAAGTGGACTCTCTCAAAATGGGCTTGGTGAAATTGTAGGTTCATGGTTGGGTAATGGTGAAAATGCCTCTATCTCTCCAGATCAAATTACAGATTTATTAGGTTCAGATAAAATCTCTGAATTTGCTTCAAACTTAGGACTTTCTGTCGACAGTGCTAAGGGAGCTTTGGCTGATGCATTGCCACAAGTAGTAGACCAAGCAACGTCGGGTGAAAACTCTATGATAGATGATATGTTAGCGCAAGTTGGTGGTGCAGGTGGTGCTATGGATATGTTAGGAAAAATGTTTCGTTAGTGTGTGGGCATATGCCCACACTAAAATTATTTTACGTTACTCTCTTTATTGACAAAAAACAATCCTACAATAGTTGTTAAAAACATAAGTATTAACATACTTGAAAGACCCATTGCATCTCCACTACTTGCTGCAACTGCAGGTTCAGTTACCATTGGTTCAACTGGAGCGATATCTCCTCCTGCAAATATTGTTGATGTAAGTGCCATAGCTATTGCAGATACTTTAAAGATTATTTTTTTCATTTTTTTTCCTTATGTGTTATGATGTTAAAGATTTAGTAGTATAAATCTAACCTCTAGTAAAATGCGTTCGTTTAGATTATAACATCTTATATTTGTTATGTCTAGTTTTTGATAGAACTTTGATAAAGGTGTATTATATTGCACACAAAGTGATAGGTCAAAAAAGTGCCTAATGTTCATATGACTAGTCTTTTGAGCCAAGAGCTAGAGTACTCACAAGTGAGAGTATAGCCCCTTGTCCCTATCTATGAAAAGATATGTTTCATTGCCATGCCCATGACATCATCAATGACTGAACCATCATTGTCTTGGTCTAGCATACCTGTGAGCATACCTTCAAGTCCACCTGCCTGTGCTTGTGGTTCTCTTTGGTAGGCATCTCTTTGTGGTGCAGATTTTTTGGTGAGTGCCCCGATAACAAGGGGTGCCAACATAGGTAACATTTTTTTGATGATATCTGCACTCATACCAGTCTCTTTTTCTACATGACGTGCTACATTTCTAGAGTTTTCTTTAGAACCCGTGAGTTGACCTAAAATATCATTTCCCATAGATGTGAGGTCTCCTCTTTGCATAGCTTCATCAGGTTTATCAAACATCTCTGAAAATTGTCCATTATTTATCTGATCCAATAGTCCTCCCGAATCTTGTTCACTCTGTAAGTTCTTTTTTGCAGACCCCATAAGTATGGGGGCCAGTTTTCCGATGATAGAACCAGCATCACTGGTATCAATACCTACCTGTTTTGCTATGCTTCCTGCTATTGCAGGGTTATTTATAATCATATCTATTAATCCAGCCATAAGAAATCCTTTTTTGTTGATATAAATTTATTATAGCAGTTTTATATGGCAATTTGCCATATTTTTAAGATTATTGTATTTACTTTGGTACAATAATCTAATCTTTAAAACTAGGATAATCATGCGGTTTATTTTGTTTATATTCATTCCCCTTTTACTCATAGCCAAACCATTTAAAGTTGCTTCATATAATGTTGAAAACCTTTTTGATGCGAGTTTTCAAGGCTCTGAGTATGAAGAGTATATTCCAGGAAAACATAACTGGAATAAGCGTATGATGGAGATCAAACTGAATCATACAGCAGAGGTGATATGTGATTTGGATGCAGATATAGTAGGATTGCAGGAGATTGAAAATGAAACTATATTTCACCATCTTCTCTCCCGTCTTGATAAAGTAGGATGTGGATATAAATATGCCGCTATTACACATAAAAAAGGTGCACCGATACAAGTGGCATTACTTTCACGTTATGCTATAAAAAAGCAAAATGAGATACAAGTAAGTTACTCTCCTAAAGTGAGAAATATTTTAGAAGTTACCCTAGATATAGAAGGAAAAGCACTTACACTTTTTGTAAACCATTGGAAATCAAAGGCATATAAAGGATATGAGAGTAAACGTATAAAATATGCCAAAGCCTTACAATCACGTATTGCGAGATTAAATCCACATAAAGAATATATTATTTTAGGTGACTTTAATGCAGACTACAATGCGTATCTTACTTTGGAGGATAAACTAAATGACACACAAGGAAAAACAGCTTTTTCAGATGTACTTAAAACAAAAATAGATGAAGCGCATATTATCCATGCGAGCAATGGATGGCACTATACACTTTGGAAGGAACTTCCCGTAGATGAACGCTGGAGTCATAAGTTTTATGGAAAAAAATCTAGTCTAGACCAGATAGTGCTACCACAAAAAATGTTTGATGCAAAAGGGATAGATTATGTGAACAATTCTTTCCATGTATTTAAAGCAGAGTATCTTTTTACAAAAAGAGGCTACATCAATAGGTGGCGTTATAAACATGGTAAACATATGGCTAAAGGCTATTCTGATCACTTACCCGTTTTTGCATATTTTGATACAAAACCTTACATCATTGATAAATCAGATAAGAGAAGTATAGCCAAATCAAAAAAAACCATCGATGATTTATATGCAATAGATAGGTTATCTGGTGAGGTTAAACTTGAAAGCGTTGTTGTTATTTTGAAAAGAGGGAATCATGCAATTATTAAACAAAGTAAATTGGGTAGAGGTATATTTCTCTATGGTTGTGCTTCAAAATTGCAGGAAGGACATCGCTATGATTTACTTGTCGATAATATGAAAAACTATAAAGGACTTAAAGAAGTGACAAGGGCATATATTTTAAAAGATAGAGGAGAGTCAGAAAAAAGACATTATTATATGCGACAAACAGAATTAAACCAAAAGTCACTCAAACAAAATGAAGTTGTGACACATATTATAGGTTTCTATCGAAATCGTTCACTGTATGTAAATGGTCTAAAAATACCTATCTATTTTAAAAAGAAGAAACATAGACCTAAAAATGGTCAAAAGCTAAAGATATACTATGCCCACCTAGGGTATTATAAGCAATTACAGTTAGTGATTTATAACACTAAAGATTATGAAATATTGGAGAATTAAATGGCATATTATAGTTGGATTTTAGCATTTCATGTGATGAGTTTTGTTTCTTGGATGGCAATGTTATTTTATTTACCAAGACTTTTTATTTATCATAGAGAAAATGCAGATACTAAGGATTTTACAAATATTGTTGAAGTACAAGAGTATAAATTGTTTAAATATATAGGTGTACCTGCCATGTGGGCAACAGTTATCTCAGGGGCAAGCATGTTGTATTTAAATACTGATATTTTTTCTTCAGGTGGATGGATACATGCCAAACTTTTGTTTGTTGCTTTTTTATTGGCTTACCATATTTCGTTAGGGAAAATCCGCCTTATTATGATAAGTAATCCTCATTATAAAAGTTCAAAATGGTTCAGAATGTATAATGAAATACCTACATTACTTATGATCTTTATTGTTATCATGGTCGTAGTCAAACCTTTCTAATTGTATTTAATAATCTATTTGTGTTATAATCAAGAAGTTTAATTTTAAGGAATAGTTTTATGGAATTACCAGTTATTACATTGCCCAAAGTCGATTTACCTTTTGATATCCCTGTATTGTTGCATCCTCCCGTTGACCATTTTGCGATTGTCTTGCCCGTAGTGATATTGCTTTTAGAATTTTATAATCTCTTTGCCAGAAGAAAATCTATAGGTGCTTTTTCTTTTCTTTTACTGGTACTTACGGTGATTGTTTTTATGGGAGCATATCTTACAGGAAGTACAGATGGTAAAGAAGCTTATGATTTACTCACGCCTGAAGGACAAGCTGCCCTCAAAGCACATAAACTTTTAGGAACGTATCTACTTTTGGCAACAGGTGTGGTACTTTTCTTTAAATTACTTGCAATGACTGGGAAATCATATTTTAAATTCTTTTTCTTTGTGGTTCTTTTAGCTTTAATTGCGGGAACATTTGAACAAGGTGAGCATGGTGGTGAACTGGTTTATAAATATGGAGCAAATGTTGAACGAGTGAAAACATTGGACGATGAACTCTTTGACGTCAAAGAAGAATTAGAAGATGCGACTGATGCACCCACAGAGGTGAAAAAAGAAGTAACGAAAGAAGTAACGCAAGAAGAACCTGCACCTACTATAGTCACTCCAGAGGAAAAACCTCAGAGTGCCAATGCCACAGTAGAAACACTGCTTGACAGTGCGAAAAAAGAGATGGAAGAAGCAAGTCAAAAAGCATTAGAAAAAGCAAATGAAACTGTAGAACATGCGGTTGAAATCCCAACGACAACGATAGAGTAGTTTAAAAGTAAATACTCAAAGTTCTCTGGTCTTTTACCGGAGATAGTGTGTTGCAGAACGACCGATAAGTTCTTGTAGCACACCGGTTTCATTCATATATAAAAATCCTCCAACAATACCTAGCAATGTTAAAACAGTAAAAATAATCTTTACATACGAATAAGGTCTTTCTCCCACGATTTTTCCAGTTTGTGCATTGATAGCATAATGATATTCTTTATCTCCCCAGTGAAAAGATGCTGTCCAAACAGGGAAAAGTACATTTTTATAACTTACATTTTCATATTGGGTTTGTACCTGTTGCACTTGTTGTTGGTCTCCACCTATATCATAACGGATATTTTGGTCTATTTTATATGCCATTTTTACTTTGGCAAACTCAAAACCATTATCGAGTCCTACTGTATATTCTTCTGCTTCAAATCCAGAGAGGTACTTTTCATTAAAAGTTACAAGTTTACTGGTATCCCAAGGCTCCAATGAGTCAAGTATCGCTCGTGAAATCGTTTTACTAGCACCTATGGTGACATCATCAAAACTCACATAGACTGTACCAGAAACGGGTGTCCAGTTTATACGAGGTTCTTGTACCCGTACTTGTCGTTGTCTCCCATTTTGTACAATAGTTTTGGTGACAGTAACATAATAGACATCACCTCTAAGTCCGCGGTAAAATGAAGTTGTATCACTGTCATATGTCCAGTAAGGGAGATAATACCCTGTGAGTGTATTGTCCCCATCAAGATATTTTTTAAAGGCATTAGGTGCAAACCAACGTGAACCTACCCATTTTTTAAAAAGTGCCTGTGCTTCTTTGTGTGTGAGTGTAAAAGGTATAAGTGACTTGGGAGTGATATCTTTGATAAAGTCAGTAATAGCAGGGGTATTGCAATAGGGACAGTTAGAAGAAAAAGAGTAAGGCGTTAAAGTAAAGGAGCCTCCACATTTTTTACATTTTACATTTTTTTCTATAATTTGATTTTTTTGTGTATTGAGGGTTGCCACAGCTTCAGTAAATTCATACTCACGGATATTGTCTTGTGAGACATTAATATCCGTTTGGGTATGACAAAATTCACAAACAAGCTTGCCTGTTGCAGGTGAAAACTTTTGTGGCGCCCCGCATGAGGGGCAAGTAAAGTTAATGGCAGTAAATTGCATTTATATGTGCACTGTCTGTCTTAGTTCAATGGAGGAGGTGTTTGCGCAAATGTACTCGAGAGTATGCTTGATGCTTTTGCCCAAGCATCCATGCCTTGTGTCCATATGAGTGTGTCGTTTGTAATACGTCCCGTGAGTAAATCTTTCTCTACTTTCTCTAATGAAAAAGGTCCTTCAGATTTTCCATCAATAGCCACAAAGTATTGTGCGATCTGGTTTGGAAGAGGAGGGGGTGTTGCATGGTTATTTGCATTCATAGTGTTAGCCATTTGTTGTCCCATCGCCATACCTGCACCCATACCTACCATGTCAGATGCTGATCCTTCTGAGTTACCTAGTGCTTGTCCACTCTGGTATTTAATATTATCATCTAAATTTCCAGTAATTTCACGGCTTGAACGTGTGTCTATGGCTTTTTCTACTTCTTCAGGCAGTGAAATATTTTCTACAAGCATTTTAGTAAGGTCAAGTCCGTATTCTTCAAAAGAAGGAGCGATGTGTTCGGTGATATAGGCACCTAACTTTTCATAGTTTGCAGCTAAGTCTAATACAGGGGTATCATCGGCACCCATCACGGTAGCAAATTTAGAAGTGATAAGGTTTGTCAGTTGTGCTTCTATTTCATCGGTGGTAAAGTGTCCATCTGTTCCTACTATTTCATTAAGGAATTTCTTTGCATCACCAATACGTATCTCATACGTACCAAAGGCTCGCAAGCGTACCATAGAAAACTCAGGGTCACGTACCATGATAGGATTTTTTGTTCCCCACTTAAGATCCGTAAAGCGTTTCGTATTTAAGAAGTAAACTTCTGCTTTAAAAGGAGAGTTAAATCCATGGTCCCAATGTTGTAAGTTCGTAAGAATAGGGATATTATTGGTTTCTAGTTCATAAATACCCGGGCTTAGCACATCGGCAATTTCTCCTTCATTGACAAAGACAGCGATTTGTGACTCTCGTACGGTAAGTTTTGCGCCATATTTTATCTCATTGCCTTGTCTGTTAAAGCGGTAAACCATGGTGTCTTGAGAATTATCAGTCCACTCAATAACATCAATAAATTGTCCAAATATCCAATCAAATAAACCCATCTTATACCTCTTTCGTATCTGTTATTTCTTTTGTCAATTCTGGTACTTCTTCTGCTTTTGCTTTCACAGAAAGTAGGGCATCTTTAAGTTCCTTTTCTGTTTTTTGCAATTCAATCAGTGCATCTTTTCTTGCTGCTTTTCCTTCTTGTGCAATACGTAGAGAGTCATCAAGTGTAGCGATGAATGTATCATTGGCTTTTTTGATACTTTCTATATCAAAAATACCTCTCTCCATTTGCGTACGTACTTCTGCATTGGCTTCTTGGAGACCTTCCGCATTTTTCTCTAAGAGTTCATTGGTTAAGTCTGCTGCATCTTTTACTGCACCTGCGGTAGCATGACTTCTAAATATTGTTACAGTTTGTGCCAACTGGTTTCTCCATAGTGGTACAGTATTGACAAGTGTAGATGTAATCTTGGAAATGAGAGATTTGTCATTTTCCTGTATGAGTCTAATACTTGGTAGAGATTGCATCGTTACTTGGCGTGAGAGTCTAAGGTCATGGACACGACGTTCTAATTCATCTCTAAATCCTCGTATCTCTTTGAGGTCTTGTATGGCTAACATATCATCGTTACTCTCTCTGACTTTTGTTTCATACTCAGGAATGATACTTCCTTCAAGCTCTTCTAGTTTAGTTTCCCCTGCTTTAATGTAAAGTTCTAACTTTCTAAAGTAGTCAAGGTTTGCATCGTAGAGTTTATCAAGTGAGACTATGTCAGTCATGAGCTGACTTTTATGTTTTTCTAAAGAGTTGGAGATGTTATCTATTTGGTCTCTGACTGTTTCATACTCTTGAATAAATTTGACCAATGGTTTAGTTACACCAAAAAGTGACTGCCACCATGCGAGTTTTTTATTTGGGTTAAATTCATCCATATCAAAACCACGGATGGAAGCAACCATTTCATTGAGTGCGGCTCCCGCGGCTCCTACATCTTTGTTTTGTACCCCATCAATCATACGATTAGAAATATCATCTAACTTTTCTTGTGCCGATGAACCAAAGTAAATAATAGACTTTCTGTCTTTTATATCTAGTTCATTCAGTGCATCTTGCAAAGCTGTTACTTCTTCTTCCATCACTTCTGGTACGATGTCACTTTTTGCTTCTATCGCTGTTTCTATGATCTCTTTTGTTTTTGTTTCCATGCTATTCCCCTTATTTTAATGTTTGATCTGTTCTTTGAGTACATCTATATGGACATCTAAGTCAAATTTATTATTGTTTTTAAGTCTTGTCAGCTCTTTGTCAAAACGTACTTCTACATCGTCCATAAGTGCATGTAGTTTCTCTTTTGTTTGGGCGTTGATATCTTTTTCATCCATATCAGTATACGCATCTGTAACTTTGGCTACACCATCTATGTAGACTGTGAGAAACTTTCTTGCTACACGCACATCTTTGGGGTCTTCTTGTATGGTTTGTAAGATGCTTTGGGCTTTACTTACCGCTAGAGTCAACTTCTCATAGAGAAGGGTGTCTTTAATGTGCAGCATATTTTTTTCTATATGCGATATTTTGTCTCTTGCTTCTTGTATGGTTTCTAAAACAAAAGATGCAGAGACATCCCCAAGATTTTGAAATTTATCTTTTCTAGGATCAAAGCCATAAAACAAATAATAACCGATAGTGGCTATTACAGCTAAAAAAGCAGATTTGACAAAGTCTTGATGTCCTGCAAAATATGCGGTAAAAAATGTCGCACCTCCTAGAAGGTAGCCTGCTAACATTTTATAGGGTATTTTAGGTGCTTGTGCAAAGGTGTTAGAGTGGTACAGCCCTTCTTGGGTAAATCCTTTTTTGGCTAAGCGAGCAACGGTTAAAAATAGAAAAAAGGAAATTGTATTGAAGATAAAAGCTTTGATGTTGGTGGTAAAGAGTGCCAATACAATGCTAAGAAACAGTGGGACTAAAAAAACATACAGCAGTGTCCCTTTTGTGTAGTTAAAACTTGGTTTCTCTTTTGGTGTATAACGTTTTGCTTTAGCCATCTGTTATCCTAAAGTAAATTTGCAAGAGGATACCATACTGCAAACCCTGCTGAGAAGAGTAAAAAGACAAATCCTAAAGACTTTTTATAGGTAGTAGGAAACATTGATATCCTTTTTTATATATTATTGTACCATAAGTTATGAACCACCATCTCCTGCAGGGTCATACTCTTCATCATAACGGTCATCACTAATCACTGTTTTAAGTGTAGAGAGGTACTTTGCCATTTGCACCGTTTGGTTTGCATCAAGTGATTGTGCAAAAGAAATCATCACGGTACCAAAAGGTGAACGTGTTTTACCTTGTTGTAAATCTCTTAGACGTTTTAAAAGTACAGCCTCTTTTCGTCCCTGTAATCTCGGTGCCGAACCCATCCCCTCACCATACATTCCATGACATGAGTTACAAGCATTTTTGAGATAGAAGGATTCCATCTCTGAGTTTGCATACAGTGTAAATGTAAAAAAAATAATCAATAAAAGTTTCATAGGAGTATTCTAACATAGAAAAGTGAAAAAAAGTGTATTTGATTTAGTAGATAATTCTAGCCAAATATAATCCTTCAGGAGGCGCAAGTTTTGTAGTATGTTTTGTATGACAGGCAAGTTGTTCTTCTATGTTGCTGTAAGAGAGTTCACCTTTTGCACAACGTATCGCTGCGTCAACCATCATGCGCACTTGAGAACGTAAGAAACCATTAGCCTCAAAGTAGATAAAGTGATATGCACCCTGTTGCAGATATTTGGTACGATAGATTTCTCTGATGCTCGTATGTGTGAGTGTGCCTGTTTTACGAAAAAAATCAAAATCATGTTTCCCTTCAAAAAGTGAGAGAGCCTTTATGAGAACTGCTGGATTAAATGAGTCATAATGAGAAATATATTTTTTTTCAAAAACAGAAGGTTTAGATGTTTTAAAAACATAACGATAGAGACGTTTTTTAGCCCAAAATCGTGCATGGAAGTCACATGGAGCAAAAGTAATGTGTTTGAACTGTATAGTGTCTAATTTTCTGTTGAGATTGAGCATGAGTTTTTTTAAATCATTCCAGTATTGGGGAATGTCAAAATGGATGATTTGTCCTGTAGCATGTACACCAGCATCTGTGCGTCCACTTCCCACGATAGAAGTGTGAATATGAAGAGCGTGTAAAGCCTTTTCTATATCAGACGTAATGGTTTTACTTGTGTTTGTTTGTTTTTGAAAACCAAAATAAACAGAACCATCATACGCAATGACGGCTTTTACTCTACGTAATTTGGCAGACACTAAAAATACTTTGCTACACGCTTTTTAAAGAGCCATTGCCCTAAAAAAGTGACTGTGATTACAGTAATCAGTAAAATAGAAAAGTTCCCC
>DRQB01000173.1 GCA_011330645.1 Campylobacterota bacterium
GTACCTTTACTCAAAGAGAATCACACAAATTACCTTGTCATAGAATACAAAGGAGAAGAACACCAACGGTTTTACCATCTTGTAAAACACCTCTTTAAAACACTTGAGATAGAAAACTACCATATCTATCAAGGAAAAGACAAAGAACGCCTACAAGTCTTTATAGAAGTAGATTCACTTTCATTAGAAAAAGCAGATGCAAGGCTCCAAGAACTATCAAATGCACTCAAAGCCAAAATGACTAAAAAATGGAAATGCCTACCTTCCACTTCTTTGCCAACTGAATACAATATCATTACACTTCCATACAAAAGACTTAATCATTAGGATACTTTTCTTCATTAAAAGAGATTGATAATATAGGTAAATATGCTATAATCATCTTAAAATTAACTCTTGGAGATTTCCTACATGAATGACCATAACCTTGATGATCTTATTATCGACAATATTGACCCAAAAAATTCTAAAACAAAAAGCTTTTTAACGATTATTGCATTGGCTATTGTTGTACTTATTGTTGCCATCATACTTACTAAAATTATCCTCAAAGACCCTCATGCACAACTTGCAATAGATGAAGAAAACAATGTAGAATTGATTAGTCCTGAGCTTACCTTGCAAAGTGTGACCAAAAAAGAACCAATCAAAAAAGAACCGATTCAAGAAGAATCCATCAAAAAAGAACTTGCACTACATACAGAAAAGAAGACAAAACCCGTTGTAGTTGAATCTAAAAAACCAACACAAGTCCAACCTACAAAAGTTGAAATCACAAAAGAGTTTTCACAAGAGCCTGCAGCTACGATAGAAAAAGAGAAAGCAGAAAAACTTGCTGCCCAAAGAAAAGCACAAGAAGCAAAAAAAGTACAGGCTGAAAAAATAGCAAAAGAAAAAGCACTTAAAGCAGAGCATTTGGCCAAACTAAAAGCAGCGCAGGAAACAAAAAAAGAAGTTCCCATAGCAAATGGCTACTTTATTCAAGTAGGTTCTTTTACACAGACACCTAGTGCGCGTTTTCTTTCTGTCATTAAAAACTCTGGTTTTAACTACAAAATTACAGCAGCATCAAGCACAGGTACCAAAAAACTACTTATTGGTCCGTATGCCTCTAGAGCAGAAGTGGATACTGCTTTAGTACGGGTAAGAGACCGTATCAATAAAAGTGCATTTGTAGTTAAAAAGTAATTTTCATGCATAAAACAATTCTCTTTGACCAACTCACACCAGTAGCCCTCTATGGAAAAATAAAAGAGATTTTTCCAAACGAAATCACGATGCTTTTTGAATCGGTTGTAAATACAAGTGATGGTAACTTTTCCTTTATCACTATTGGCGCACAAGAGCGTTTAGCCTATAAAAATAAAACTACACGTTATACAGATATTAGTGGTGAAACAAAAACTGTAGATGAGAATCCTTTCTTATTTTTAAAAAACTATTATAAAAATGTCGATAAAGAAAGTTACAAAGCAAAAGCTTCTGAACTTGGCTTTTCTTTTGTAGATGGATTTATAGGGTTTATTGCCTATGATATGGTAAAGGTTTTTGAACCTACACTTGAAGAAAGTATGGATGATTTACTTGACCCACTGGACACACCTGATCTTGATTTGGTACGTCCTAAAATCATCATCGCCTACTCGCATAAATCAGCAAAACTCACACTCATTTTAAATGATGAGAGTATGGCTTCCGGCTTGGAGTCTATAGAGAACATCTTACACTCAACATGTACACCTATGCCTCTACAGGCTGTAAAACTAGAGGGTGAAGGTACATTTAGTATTGACGAGGAGCGTTTTAAGGCACTTGTAGATGAGTCGAAAGAAAACATTCGCTCAGGTGATATTTTTCAGATTCTTCTTGCCAACAGATATACACAAAAGGGAAAGATAGACCCACTTTCATTTTACCGTGTACTGCGTTCTAAAAATCCGTCACCATACCTCTTTTTACTTGACTATGAGGATTTTTCTATTTGTGGTTCGAGTCCAGAAGTTATGGTGCGTTTAACAGAGGGAGAGATACTCCTTCGTCCTATAGCAGGTACACGAAAACGTGGTAAAAATGCTATCAGAGATAAAGAGCTTGAACAAGAGATGCTCGATGACCCCAAAGAGTGTGCAGAGCACCTCATGCTCATAGACCTGGGACGTAATGATGTCGGACGTGTGGCGCGTACTGGTACAGTAAAAGTCACTGACATGATGCGTGTAGAAAAATACTCTCATGTCATGCATATGGTTTCTGACGTGGAAGCACACATTGATGAAAGCAAAGATATGTTTGATCTTTTTGCTGCTACCTTTACTGCAGGTACCATGACAGGTGCACCTAAAATTGAAGCTATGAAACTCATTGCCCAGTATGAAGGTCTTAAGCGTGGATTTTATTCTGGAAGTGTCGGCTACTTCTCCTTTGATGGTAACATGGATTCAGCCATAGCCATACGTACGTCACTCATCAAGCCTGACAGTATTACACTGCAAGCTGGTGCAGGTATTGTCGCAGACTCTGTACCAGAACTTGAGTATCTTGAAGTCAAAAACAAACTTGGCGCGCTACTAGCAACCCTTAAAGAGATGGAAACACTCTAAAATGTCAAAAGAAATCTTTGCCATTTTTGGAAACCCGGTTTCCCACTCCAAATCCCCTCTTATGCATAATTTAGCCTTTCAAGGATTACAATATAATGCGTGCTATACCCGTCACCTGTTAGAAGACGGTACAAAACTCAAAGAGACTTTTTTTCGCTTAGGACTGAAGGGTATTAACATTACTGTACCCCACAAAGAAGCTGCATTTAATGCCTGTGATGTGCTAGACCCCTTTGCCAAAAAAATTGGTGTGGTCAATACCATTGTAGAACGCGAAGGTAAACTCTATGGGTACAATACCGATGCCCCTGGGTTTTTAAAAGCAATTTCGGAATTTAAAGAAGTAAAAACAGTACTCTTTTTAGGTGCCGGAGGAACAGCACAGTCTACCTCAAGCATCTTACGAGATGAAGGGTATGAAGTGACCCTACTTAACAGAAGCCAAGAGCGTTTGGAAAAATACAAAGCTGATGGGTTTCAAACCTACACCTTTGAAACCTTTGTGCCACGTACATTTGACCTTGTGATTAATATGACTTCTGCAGGTTTGGAAGATGATTCACTTCCTGCTCCTAAAGAGATACTCGATATCGTAATACCATCTGCAAAAGCTTGTGTCGATGTTATTTATGGAAAAGAAACCCCATTTTTAAAACTTTCAAAAAGTCATAATAAACCTACTAAAGATGGTTCTGACATGCTGCTTTATCAAGGTATCATTGCATTTGAATATTTCACCGATGCACAATATAGTTTTGATACCATCAAACCCATTATGCAAAAAGCATTCGTTCTATGAAACGTATTTTCATTATTATTTTTTTACTACTTAGCCTTGTAGCAACCATTATTTGGTTCAACTTACCAAAAATAACACCATACTATATACAACTCACTAAACCACGTATTGGGCTTAACCTTGACATACAACCTCAAGTACAAAAAGAGGCACACTTTGTGGGCTCATCTAAATGTATAGAGTGTCATGAAGAAGAACATACACAATGGAAACATTCCATGCATTCAAAAATAATTCAGGATATTGGTGAAAACCCTGATGCTGTGGTGGCTGATTTTTCCAAACTTCCAAAAAATGCAGACTTTACACTTGCGCAAGCAGTTTACACCGTAGGTTCAAAGTTCAAACAACGCTATATGATACCTGCTAAAATAAATGGTAAAGAAGACTTTAGATTAGGTAATTATCAATGGAATGTACAAACCAAAAAATGGCAAGATTTCAAACCATACAAATACTGGTACCATGATGCCTATCCTCATGACAATAAACAGTTTCCCACATCTAATACCTGCGATGGTTGTCACTTTACAGGATTTATGGCAACAGGGAAACGTGTAGAGCCTGCCATTTCTTGTGAAGCCTGCCATGGACCCGCATCAAACCATGTCAAAGACCCAAAAAGTAAAATGTTCAAAGCCTCTCTTTCTGACCCTATTCGTACCAATGAGGTCTGTTTTCAATGCCACATGAGAAACAGAGATAAGCGTATGGAAACTGAGCATAAAAGAGGAAAAGACCTATGGATGGATGCAAAAGACTATCCTGATGGCTATGTACCAGGCAAACCTCTCATTAGCTACAAGCTCCCTGCTCCTTTTGCCTTAGGTGCAGAGACAAAAGAGTTTTGGGCAAATGGTGCTGCAAAGAAAAACCGTACACAAGGTAATGAGTACATACATGACCGTATGTATCAACACGGGATTACCTGCATTAACTGTCATAACCCGCATAAGCTTAGCAATACAGCACAAAAACCAGAAGGAAATGATGCCTGTATGAAGTGTCATGCCTTAGGTTCTATCATTGGTCCACACCAAGATACACTGGAACAGCATACACACCATAAAGCAGACTCCAAAGGTTCATTATGTATCGAGTGTCATATGCCTAAAACAGCCAAGCACACAGATGAATCACCCTTTACAGTACGTTCTCATCTCTTTAGTTTTACCTACCCGGCACAAACAAAAGCATATGGTATGCCACCTGAAACGAATGCATGTTATGCTTGTCATAAAGATAAAACATTAGGCTCATTGCAAAATAATCTACAAGCATGGGGAAGACTGGAATGGGAAAAACTAGAGTTACCCAGTTTAAATAAAAAATAATGTTTGACTTCAATTAACCTTTTGGGGCTATAATCAAACAAAAAAGGAATCTCGTTACGATGACAAATATTCTCATGATTGAAGATGATCCAGAATTTGCAGAACTGCTTTCTGAATATCTTGCTCAGTACGACATTAAAGTGACCAATTTTGAGGATCCTTTTTTAGGTCTCAGTGCAGGTGTTAAAAAGTATGACTTGCTCATACTTGACCTTACGCTTCCTGGGATGGATGGATTAGAAGTCTGTGAAGAAGTCATACGTAAATATGATATCCCAGTCATTATCTCTTCTGCACGTTCAGATATCAACGATAAAGTGGAAGCCCTTGCAATTGGAGCAGATGACTACTTGCCTAAACCTTATGACCCTAAAGAGATGTATGCACGTATTATGTCACTGCTTCGCCGTTATTCCAAAGCACAAAATACAGAACTCTCTACCCCGAAAAGTGATTTTGAACTCAAAGGAGATACCATTTACTTCAAAGGAGATGCACTGTCTCTCACACCTGCAGAATTTGAAGTGCTTTCTTTACTCGTAAAACATCAGGGCATTACCCAATCGCGGGAACAAATCATTAATACTGCAGGGAATATGAGTATCGATTCTCAAGGGAAAAGTCTGGATGTGATTATCTCTAAAATTCGTACTAAACTTGGAGCCAAAGATTCTAACGACAGTAAACGTATACAAGCTGTTCGTGGGGTAGGATATAAACTTGTTTAACCGCTTCACCTCTCTTCGGAGTAAAATAAGACTCATCTTTTCTCTGATACTTCTGTTACTTACTTTTTTATTTATCGGTTCTATCAAATATGACCATCTTAAATATGATGAAAATAATGCTATGCATGAGCGTCTTGTCTCTCATTATTTATACAATTATTATCTTGTCTATGGGAAAATAGATGAGGCCTACTTAGACTCTCAAAATTTTTCTCTCATAACAGATAAAGCAAAAATTGTACAGATAGAACACTACTTTAAAGAGAAAGAAAAATATAAAAAATATGCGGTAGACACATATAAACTACAACGTATTATTCTCATCAATAACGATAGATTTAAACTTTTTTTAAAAAATAAAAACAAACTCAAATTTCCACTCAAACGTATTATTGTCTTTAGTATTGTTTTCCTACTCATTCTCATGCTCTACTTTTGGGTAATGCGAAGTTTAAAACCCTTAAGTACTTTGAAAAACCAAATTAAAACCTTTTCAGAAGGGAATCTTGACATTCACTGTGCCAGTGATAAAAAAGATGAAATTGCAGAAGTTGCCAATGAATTTGACCATGCCGTTACGATGATACGTGAGCTGCTACAATCACGCCAACTGTTTTTACGTGCCATTATGCATGAACTTAAAACCCCTATTGGTAAAGGCAGACTCGTGGCTGAAATGCTACCTGATGAAAAAAACAAAGCCCGTATGCATAGTATCTTTGAGCGGCTCAACCTTCTGATAGACGAGTTTGCAAAAATAGAAAAAATCACTTCAAAAAACTTTGAATTGACTATCAAACCTTACAAAATGAGCGATCTTGTCGAAGCGAGCATAGACTTGTTGATGTTAGAAAATGCAAAAGAGCACATCGAACTACAAGTGATACACGACTACCAAAGTGAGGTTGATTTTGAACTCTTTACACTTGTGCTTAAAAATTTATTGGATAATGCACTCAAATATGCAGAAGACAGGAAAGTACTCGTTCAAATCAATCATCAAAAATTGGCAATCGTAAATAAGGGGGAAGCTCTAAAAGAACCATTAGAAAACTATTTCAAACCATTCCATACTTCAAAAAAAGGTTTAGGTTTGGGGCTTTACATTGTAAAAAGTATTTTGGATATTCATCAAAAAGAGTTAGAGTACACACATGAAGATGGTAAAAACATCTTCATGATAGTCTAAAAATCACTCACTATTTACGCTTCTTTTATGGTATCAGATAACATAAAAGAAAGTTCTAATGCCTGAGAAGCATTCAGTCTTGGATCACACTGTGTATGATAACGGCTAGCCAATCCTTCATCCGTAATCGGTGAGGATGTACTCCCGGTACACTCTGTGACATCATTTCCTGTCATCTCAAGATGTATCCCCGCAGCAATCGTTCCCATCTCTTTATGAATGTTAAAAAACTGTTCTACCTCAGACAGAATGTTGTCAAAGTTTCTTGTTTTAAATCCTGTAGATGATTTTTCTACATTTCCATGCATAGGGTCTATCGTCCAAACCACATTTTTCCCGGCATCTCTTACTTTTTTAAGTAAAGGAGGGAAAGCTTCTGCAATTTTACTCGCACCCATACGGACAATAAGATTCAGTCTTCCCTCTTCATTGTCAGGGTTCAGTGCCTCGATGAGTTCAATGAGCTCATCTTCACCCATACTTGGACCAACTTTACATCCTACAGGGTTTTGAATCCCTCTAAAGTATTCGATATGTGCTTCGTTAAGGTCTCTGGTTCTGTCCCCAATCCAAAGCATATGTGCAGAACAATCATAATACTCACCCGTATCTGTATCTTTTCGCGTAAGTGCTTCTTCATAGTTAAGCAAAAGTGCCTCATGCGAAGTATAAAGTGTTGTCTGATGAAGTTGTGGCATAGTATTGCTATTTAACCCACAAGCAGCCATAAACTTCATAGAGTGGTCTATTTTTGTACTGATTTCATCATAACGTTTACCTAGTGGATTGTCTTTGATAAATTCAAGATTCCATTGGTGTACCTTATTTAAATCAGCCAATCCCCCACGAGAAAATGCACGTAACAAGTTAAGTGTCGCAGCAGATTGGTTATATGCCTTTATCATATTATATGGGTTAGGTATTCTTGCTTCCTCAGTAAAAGCCATATTATTGATAATATCTCCACGGTATGAAGGTAACTTCACCCCATTTACTTCTTCAAAATCAGAAGATCTAGGCTTAGCAAACTGACCGGCAATACGTCCCACTTTAACCACAGGTTTCCCTGTAGAATACATGAGTACCATATTCATTTGAAGCATAAGTTTAAAAAGATTTTTTATGTTCTTCGCATCAAAATCTGAAAAACTCTCTGCACAGTCTCCACCTTGAAGTAAAAATGCTTCACCGCGTCCAGCTGCTGCCAGTTTTTCTTTAAGTCTTCTTGCTTCACCTGCAAAAATAAGTGGTGGGTAAGAAGCTAACTGATTCTCTACTTTAGTAAGTAAATCCTGATCTTGATATGTTGGTTGTTGCTTTATAGGAAAATTTCTCCAGCTACTTGGTGTCCAACTCATGCTCTATCCTTAGGTAGGCAAAATAAATGCCCAAAAAATTAATGCAATGATTATAGCTTAAAATGTATGAAAAGGGTATGTAAAAATAGTCTTTACTTAAAATAGTTTAAAAATTATCCTAAATTTACAAAAAATTTTAAAAAAAAGTATATTTTCACATGGTGAATAAGTTGTGAATAACTCATATTAAAAAATGCAACCCGTGTTTTAGGGGTGTGAATAAGTGTGTTACTTTTTCACCACAAATGTGACGAAATTTGCCCACTGAAAAACAGTTTCTATTTTTGTAAATCCTGCATCTTTACACATCTGTATATTTTCTTTTATCGTAAAAGGGATGAGTACATTTTCCAATGCTTCTCTTTTTTGTGCTATCTCGTATTCACTATAGCCTTGCTCTTTTTTATAGTCATAATAGATGTCTATCATCTGTTTATCTAACACTTTATCTTCAAAGACTACTTTCTCAGAAAATATAAACATCCCCTCATCATTCAGACCATCAAAAAGTTTCTTCATCAGCTCCAAACGCTGCATAGGGCGTATAAACTGCAAGGTGTAGTTGGCTACGATGATATCTTCACTGGCATACTCATATGCCAACATGTCTGCGAGTTCTAACGCAATGTCTGCGCCAAAAGCCTGACATTTTTGTTCTGCTCTGTCCAACATGGCTTGAGAGTTGTCTAGTCCTTTGAGTTTCATACGCACTTCCATCTTCGAATGAAGGTCAAGGAGAAACTTGGCGGTAGAAGAACCCAAGTCAAGCACTTTCATCCCCTCTTTTTGTTCTGCCAAGATGAGAGAAATCACCAACTTTCTCACCTCATCATAAAAAGGCACAGAGCGTGAGAGCATATCATCAAATACGGATGCTACTGCTTCATCGAACTCAAACTTCTTACTTATCTTTTCTGTGAATACTTTATCTTTTGCCATTGTTACCCTTCCCCTATAAAGTCTTGCATAATTTTATAATATCTCTCATCAGAAGAGATGTCAATATGCCCTCTGTTTTTGATAACTATCACTTTAAGCTGTTCTTTTTTAAATGCTCTAATAAGATTATCCGTACTTTTTCTAGGGATGACCTTATCTTTTTCTGCTATCACTATGAGCGTTTGTGCTTGAATATCTTTTACCCTACTCACAGAATCATACGTATCATCTAACAATAAAGAAGCAGGATACACAGGATAGATGTCCTGCGCTACATTGACGATACTGTCATAAGGTGTAATGAGTGCCAACTTACTCACGTCTCTATGTGCTGCTACATAAGTGGCGATTCCAGAACCCAAGCTACGTCCTCCCACAGAAATATGCTTATGTTTCGCCTTTATACTATCATAAAGTTTCAAGGCATCACTATAAAGTGCTTTTTCTGTAGAGACGCCAGTGCTTGCCCCATACCCTCTGTAGTCAAGCAAATACACTGTAAAGTCAGGGAACTGTCCTGCGATATAGGCTGCACTCCCTGCCATGGACTCGGCATTGCCACCAAAGTAAAGTATAGCATTTTTATGTCCTTCATTAAGTACAATAGCATTGATAGATTCTCCATCATTATCCATTTTCATACGAGTATACTTTGTTGCTTTATCTGGTGTGGGAAAGTATAGAAAGCTGCGTTGATTGACATACAAAAAGACTCCCATCCCTACATAGGCTAAGAGAATAAGTATACTTACTTTTTTAATAATCTTCTTCATCCAAGTACTTCTTTTGCCTGAACGATGTCATCTTCTATCTGCTCTTTTAATGCTTCCAAACTCTCAAACTTTTGGTTAGCTCGTATAAAGTCTACAAACTCCATCTCTACTTTGCCTTTTACCTCACCGATGTCATGCCCTAGTATATGTGTCTCCACAGCAAAAGAGTCATCGGTAGTCACTCTGTGTCCTAAAAAACTTACAGAAGGAAGCCACTCACCCTTTACCTTTGTACGTGTAGCATACACACCCTCTAGTGGGAGCTGATAGGCTTTGACATTGAGGTTAAGAGTGGGGACGAGTTCTTTCTTCCCTAGTCCTTGTCCAGAGACTACCTCTCCGTCTATGCTGTAAGTTCTACCTAGTAGCTTGTTTGCCATAGCGATGTTACCCTTACGTAAATACTCTTTAATTGTACGAGAATGTACAGGTACACCCTCAACGCTTACCTCTTGCACTATCTCTACTCTACCATCAAAAAGTATCTGCAGTGTCTTGGCAGTCCCAGCCTTGTCTTTACCAAAAGCAAAGTCATAACCTATGACTATCGTCTCAAGAGAGGGAAAGTCTGTTTGAAGTTTGTCTATAAACGCTTCAGGAGTCAAATCTTTTATAACATCGAAATGATAAAAACAGCACACCTTAGAAGTAAAATGCGCACGTTTATAACCAGGCGTCAAATACCCACCATTACGTTCAATAATGACAAGTGCATCTACTTTCCCTGCAAGTGTCTGGTGGGCAATATGCATCCCGTCAAAAGAACCAATGGCGATGGATTGTATGGTGTTAGTGTAAGCCA
>DRQB01000174.1 GCA_011330645.1 Campylobacterota bacterium
ATCTCTCCGGGAACTAACTTTGAGTACTTGAATGAACCTACCGAGAACAACATCGTCTCACTACTCATCGATGAGAATGCAGGCATCTACTCTGTTGGGTATGCAGCCATTGATGTGAGTACAGGTAAAACGATTTGTAATGAAATCCATTCTACACGTGATGACAAAACCTACGCACTTGATGAAGCCTTTAATCTACTGCAAACATACAGCACCTCTGAAGTCATACTCACACTTGACAGCAAAGAGATTGACAAAGAGTGGCTTATTCACTACCTAGAGCTTGAGTCTTTACACTATTCTGTCAATACTAAGCGGTTTAAAATATCTTTTCAAAATGAACTCTTTACCCGTATCTTTAGTATTAACTCATTTCTAAGTGCCATTGAGTTTTTAGACTTAGAGCGTCACCCCTATACTACTGAGTCTTTAGCTGTACTCATAGACTTCATCATCGAACATGATGAGAGTATCATCGAGAAGATGAACAAACCTCAGTTTCTTGGTAACAACCGATATATGTACATTGGAAACAATGCTATGGAGCAGCTCTCTGTCATCTCACGTGACCCTGCTGACATTACCTTGCTTGACCTAATTGACAAAACCTCTACTGCTTTTGGGAAACGTCTGCTTAAAGAGCGTCTGCTCAACCCTATCTGCGACAAAGAGCTCTTAGAAAAACGCTATGACTTGACAGAACTACTTTTGCCAAACATTAACCGTTTTGAGACACATCTGAAGCAAATTTATGATTTAGAACGTATTACAAGGCGTATCAAACTTCGTAAACTGCACCCTGTAGAGTTGACATATATTGCCATGTCACTCGAAGCCATATTAAAACTCTTGGATGATGCACAGCAAAATGGACTGGACATAGAAGAAAATCTCTATGATGAAACGAGTGAAATGCTCAAAGTTCTCCACGATACTTTCGAGCTAGATATCTGTGCACGCTTTCGTATAGAACAAATTAACGACAACCTTTTTAAAGACGGTATCTACCCTGCCATTGACACCATAGTCAAGACGCAGGAAAAAGAGGTTGACAAGATGGAGTCTGTCGCACAGCATGTGGAGAGTCTCTTTGAAAAAGACAAGCTTTTTACAGGTACCACTAAGTATGCCACAGTCGCTTATTTGGAGAGTGAAGGATATTACTTAAACCTTACAAAAAATAGATTTACCCTTATAGAGAAATCACTCAAAGACTCATTTGTCACCATTGACAACCAACACCATTTCTTTAAAGATTTTCAATATAAATATTTGAAAAATGCAGTCAAAGTGCAAGCCCCTCTTTTTGAGGAGATAACGCGTAACTATGAAACCTCACAAGTCAAACTTGTCTCACTTGTCAAGCAACGTTACATAGAGAGCCTTGATTTACTAGAAAATAGATTTTCTCTTTTACTTGACAAACTTATTGTTTTTATTGCCAATATTGATGTAGCTATCTCCAATGCCAAGTGTTCAAAAACCATGAACCTTTCTCGTCCTGTTATAGAAGAAGGTTCCTTTTATGAAGCTATCGGCTTACGCCATCCTATCATAGAGTCCAACGATGAAAGGGGTATCTATGTACCTAACGATATCTTTTTAGGTAACAATAATGCCTCAACACATAACCACATTACTCTCAATGCCAGCGATGGAGAAGATGTTCTGGGCGTTTTACTTTATGGTATAAATTCTTCAGGTAAATCTTCTCTCATGAAAAGCATCGGACTCTCTGTGGTTTTAGCACAAGCTGGTTTTTTTGTACCTGCAGTAGAACTTCGTTTTGGTCTGTATGACAAACTCTTTACACGTATCGTCTCCCAAGACAATCTTTACAAAGGATTGTCCACCTTTGCTGTTGAAATGATGGAGCTAAAAAACATCTTTAACCGTGCCAATGAGCGCTCTTTGGTCTTGGGAGATGAGATAAGCCAAGGTACAGAGACAGAATCTGCTCTTGCCATCGTCTCAAGCGCTATTTTAAAGCTTATCTCTTTAAAGTCGACGTTTATCTTTGCCACACACTTACATCAGCTAGGAAGCATTCCTCAGCTTCAAAAGTTACAAAACCTCATTTTTTTACATTTGGGTATCAAATACGATGAAAGCAATGACTCCCTCATTTACAACCGTGTACTTCAACTTGGTATGGGTGACAGCCTTTATGGACTGGAATTTGCCAAATCTTTGCATATGGATAAAGAGTTCTTAACGATGGCACAAACCATCCGTGAAAATCTAAATCATGGTGGTTCAGACGTCAAAAAACTTCAAAAACAAAAACGTAGTAAATATAACAAAGATTTGTATTTGAGTAAGTGTGCTTTATGTGAAGAACAAGTTGAAGATGTACATCACATTGTAGAGCAACAAGAAGCCGATAGGGATGGACATATAGATCACTTTCATAAAAACCATAAGTACAACCTCATACCTCTATGTAAAAATCACCATAACTTGGTACATGAAGGAAAAATAAATATTTCTGGATTTGTAATGACAAATGAGGGTTTGAAGTTACATTATGAGATTAAGGAGTCATAGACTCTTTTTAAACAAAGAGTCTATGGGGTTATGAGATGAAGGCAAAGCCTCATCATTTAAAAGTCGTACGTTACACCACCTGAAATTACATCCATATCAGGGACACTTGATTTAATCAGTAAACGTTGATAATCTATAAATAAACCCCAACCTTTTTCTTGATCACCTTGCCCATCAAAACCATTTTCATAGAGTGTATCTTCTTCTCTATCATCTTCCATATCAGATAAATCATATTCAAGCCCTAATCCAGCAGAGAAGCCTCCTTCATCTACTTCTTTTAAGTTTGCTCCTTCTGTTTGAGTTTGTGTCCAACCATATCCTAGTAGCGCATAAACATTAAAATCTTCACCCAGTGGGTACATTGGTTTAGCATAAATACCAATATGTCTTAACTCTTCCCCAAAATTTGGTTGTGCTTTCAAGAATGTACCAAGTACTCTTCCTTCTATCCCAAAATATTGACTAAAGTCATACCCTGCTCTAAGTAGAGCTCCATAAGTAACATCTTCATAAGTACACCCTGCGCCACCACAATCACCATTATATCTTCCCCAAAGTAATCCTAAACCAATATATATAGGAGATGGTGTGTGTGTCACAGGGATAGGCTCTACTGGTGCTTCTACTGGTGCAACTACTTTCCCTCCTGCCAATACAGTACTGTTCATTGTAGCCAAAGCTATCAATATGACTAAAATATTTCTTTTCATTATACTTCCTCTCTTATTTTTTCTTCTTTTCTAACAAGATATAGTCCTGTCATGATTGTCATAAATATCATCATTAACATACTTATTATACCTAAAGCATCCCCACTATCTGATGTCTGTGTACTTGCACAATTGATATCTAATGTTACTGTTGCCGTTGATGTATCACCATTTGCATCTGTAATCGTATAGGTAAAACTATCTGTTAGCTGTGGCACATTTGGTTCTGGTTCAAAGATGAATACATCATCTGTAGGATCATTTGGTGTACCATGATTATCGAGAGATACCGTACCATGTGTTGGTTGTGAAGCAATAACAATTTCTCCTTGATTAGGACCATCTGTACCAAAGTCATCGTTCACCAATACATCGATTACTGTTGCACCATAGTGTGTAATGTTGATGATTCCATCATCTACAGCATTGGGTACACTACTCCCACTCACATATGTTACACTCAATGTTGCTTCATTACTTACATCTCCTCCTGTTTCTTTTACTGTATAGTTTAGAGGAGTTGGGTTACCTACTAATCCATTTTCTGGTACGAATGTTACTGTACCATCAGGATTCGCAGTCCATGTACCTTCTCCAGATACTACTATTTCATCAATATCACCATCCCCATCCGTATCACTACCTGTCGCTCCATTTGGTACAACAAGATCAATACTCTCTGGATCAAATGGTGTTGATGTCTCTTGGTCATTTTCGAGTGGTGTTAATGTTGCTGTTTCTCCCACTGGTAAACTCGTATTACTGTCATCATTTGCCACAGGTGGGTAATTAAGATTAATCATGGCACTTGTTGTATTGCCTTGACTATCTTCTACTGTATATTCAACAGGTGTTGGGTCTCCCACAAATCCGTCTTCAGGACTAAAGGTTACTTGTCCTGTTATAGGATTCACAGACCAAGTTCCTTCCCCTAGTACAGTAAACCCGATAGTATCGCCATCACTGTCTGTCACAATATTTGTTGCATTACTTGGCTCTGTTAGCGTCACACTTTGAGGATCAAGAGGGAATGTTCCCACTCCATCATTATCAATGATATCAATCACTGCATCTTCTCCTGTAGTCACAGTTTGATTATCATCTGTAGATACAGGTGGCTTAGGACTAACATTTACAATAGTTGGATCATCATTTGGTGATGTTGTTGGATCATCTGATGTATCGTTCACATCATTTCCATTTGGATCTTTAGCTGTCACTGTTGCTTGGTTATGTATCGCACCAGCAATAATATCATCTATTGTAATACTATGCACACCGACAAATGTTGTCGTATCGCTCTCTCCAATAGCTAAATCAATCGGTCCACCAGTTATTGTAGCATTCACATCTGTTATGCTTACATTTGTTAAAGGTACATTTCCTGTATTTGTTACAATAAAGCTATAGATAATGGTTTCACCTACATCTGCATAGCCATTGGCATTTTCATCTGTAAATACTCCTGTCTTTTCTACAGTTATACTTGCATCCTGTGTATAGTCAATTGTAATGCTTGCTGGGTTAGACACTTTCCCTGTATTGTCTGTGACTGTGTAATCTATTGGTGTTGGATCTGCTGTAAATCCTGCTTCTGGTGTGAATGTTACCACACCTGTTGGATCAACTGTCCATGTTCCTTCACCAGGGACTACCACTTGGTCAATGTCTCCATCACCATCTGTATCTGTACCTG
>DRQB01000175.1 GCA_011330645.1 Campylobacterota bacterium
CATCCGCTAAACTATTCGTGAGAATAGGACAGAAAGCTACGGGTCTTATGGGGAAGATAAGACAGCCGAGTTGCACAATGTGCGGCAACCTCCTTTTTAAAGAACTCAATTAATTTCATGCCGCATTTTGTTGTCCTTTCTCTCATTACTTCTTAGCATATTTTTTTCTTATAAAAGAGAGTGCTTTTTCTCTTGATGCTATTTCCCCCTCTAACTGTAAAACATATACCTCATCTAGTATCTTGCTAAACTCGGGAGAAGGTTCCAGCCCTAAATCTATAAGGTCTTTACCTTGCAAAAGTTTTTCAAGTGGTCTGTTTTTTACGCTTAATTCAGAAGCCTTTTCAAGAAGCCATGTTCCAGCTTTATAGTCTCGGGCAAGTGCTTCTTGGGTTGTTCTTCCTAAAAAGTCAGCTTTAGCTACAAGAACCAACTCTTCTATGTTTACTTGGGTGGCTAGTTTACGTATGGCTTTACTTCCTGACTTTGCTCTGTAAAATTGTGAAGGTTTCAGATGGTGTTCCACAAGAGGTAAAAGGCTCTCTATCAAGTCATGTTCATCTGTGAGTCTATACATCAACGTTTTTGTAAGTTCCATTCCTGTTATTTCATGTCCTATGGAACGTATATTACCTTCATCATCCACCGTTGTAGAAACTGTTTTCCCAAGGTCATGACACAAAATAGCAAACAAGAACTTCAGTTTTTGTTTTACCTTCATTTTTAATGTTTCATCTGTCATTTTTAATTCTTGTTGCATCTCATCAAGCGTCATCATCGTATGCACCCACACATCTCCTTCAGGATGCCACTTGGGAGATTGCGGTACACCAATCAGTGCATGAAGCTCTGGAAAATAACGCTCCAAAATACCTAGCTCTCTCATACATTCAAAACCTATTGAAGGCTTGGGAGATTTTAAGAGTAGCTTCTTCCACTCTTCATACACCCTCTCTTTGGCTAAGGTATCAAGCATCCCCTCTTCTACCATTTGCTTACAAAGCAAAAATGTCTCATCTGCCAAAGCAAACCCAAAGCGAGCCGAAAACTGCACTGCTCTATAAACCCGTAATGGGTCTTCTACGAATGTTGCATCATCTATATGGCGAAGCTTCTTGTCTTTGATATCTTGCATCCCATCAAATGGGTCTAAGAACTGTTTGGATTCTACATCATACCCAAGCGCATTGATAGTAAAATCTCTGCGTCTTGCAGCCACTTTAAAGTCCAAGTGCCCATCAACTTCTACCTCAAATCCACGATGCCCTTCACCGATTTTTGACTCAGTACGGGGGAAAGAGAAGTCATACTCCTCTCCTTCATAGCAAAACTTCAAGACACCAAAACTTTTACCCACCAAATTTACTGAACCATATGCTTCCAAAATGGAGGATAACTCATCTAAAGTATCAAGTCCATATACCTCAATATCATAATCTTTGATAGGCAGTTGCAAAAAATAATCACGCACCGAACCACCTACAATGAGGGCTTTGGCATTTTTGGTTTTTAAAGTATTAGATATGGTCTGTAATATTTTTGGAATTTTCATAGATTATTATACCTCTTTTCTATTTTAGACCTCCACCTTATAATCCAATAACATCTCATCTCCACTCATCCCACGAAAACCAAAATGATAGGCCGGGGCTTCTTGGATAAGTATCTCTATGTCTGTGGCTTTGATGCCTACTTCTTTACGTATCTGTTCAAAAAGCAAAGCAATAAGCTTTTTTTTCGTCTCTTTGCTCCTGCCTTCTATCATTGTTATCTCGATAATAGTATAGGCAGAACTTCGGTTAGATGGATAGACCATATTTGTAATATCGATCGGAAAAAACCGGTGAAATCGTTTATCTTTGGGAAACAGTAATGCTTCCACCACACAGTTATGAATGACATCAGATAACTGTTTTTTTATAGGGTTTAAATGGGAATCAATCCCATATATTTTTATTTGTGCCATAAGGCATCCTTTTTACTTAACAAGACTGTCTTCTACGATATAGAGAAGAAACTAAAAAATAAGAATAAATGATAGATAAGAATATCAGCTAAAAAAGTAAGTGACGGCTAACGCCATACTCTAAGAAGCATATGTGTAGACTGAAATGGTATTAAAGATATTTTCATCATTTACTCCTTAAAGTTTAGAATTCAAAAGTGTAATACTAAACAACTTAAATCAACATAAATACAGTATAATCGTTTGATAAAAGAAGAAGGAAATCTATGTTGAAAATCTTTATATACCTCTCTCTTCTCCTCGTGTATTTACAGGCACAAATCAGCATTGAACAAGCCTGGAGAAAAGTGGAAGACCTCAATGATGGTCTCAAAGCCACACAGAGTGATATCTACAGAGCCAGATTAAAAAGAGAATCTGCACAAAACCTAAGTAATCCTTCTCTTACACTCACTGCAAACTATACCCACTTTAATGACTCTATTGACCTTGATATCAATCATTTAAGTCAGCAACTCAATACAGTTTTGACCCCTCTGACAGGACAAAAGATTCCTTCAAGTATTCCTCTTTTAAACCAAGATATTGGGCTGGTTAATCTTAATATACTCTATCCTCTCTATACAGGAGGAAAAATTCGTGCTGCCCAAAGTGCTTATGATGCTCAAATCAATGAAGCTGTTGCCATGGAACATCTAGAAAAAGACAAGGCCTTTTTAAAACTTGTACATTATTATTATGGTGTCGTGATGGCTCAAGCACTCTATCGGACAAAACTTGCTACACAAAAAGCTCTGCAAGTGCATTACAACCATGCAAAAAAACTAAAATCACAAGGACAAATAGCAATAGCCGAGCTTCTTGAAGCACAAGTAAAACGTGATGCTGCCCGTATAGAGAGCAAAAAGGCTCAACACCAACTTCAAATTGCTTCAACGGCACTATCCTTACTCATCAAAGAAAAAAATAAACCCAAATCACCACTTTTTATCTCTAAAATACTGCAACCAAAAGAACAATATATACAAAAAAGCACTACTAAAAATGCAGGAATTGATTTGCTTAATGCCAAGACAAAATCTGCCGATGCACTGATAGATGCTGAAAAGTCTGCATGGAAACCAAAGGTCATTGCCTATGGAAACCTAAATCTTTATAAAGGCTCTAGTCCAGTAGAAGGGTTGACCCCTTCTTGGTTAGTAGGTGTTATGCTCAAATATGATATTTTTAGCCATCAAGACCGAAATAAAGAGATAGAAGCCGCTAAATTACTTAGAAACAAAGTTCTATCACTCAAAACACAGGCACAGGAAGATTTACGCCTTGGGATTGAAAAAACCTATGGAGAGATGATGCTTTATCAAGAAGAGTTCAGCGCATTAAGTTCTTCCCTTGCACTGGCACATGAAAACTATAAACTTCGTACGTTATCATTCAAAGAAGGATTATCTACCTCCAGTGAAGTGATAGATGCACAAACATACCTTAGTGGAGTTAAAACACAACGTTATAATGCCGCTTATAATTATATAAAGCAACTTGCATTACTCTGTATACTCAGTGGTAATGCAGAGCTTTTTTTCCGTTTCGAACACAAAAGTATAAAGGTAAAATAGATGCATAAAATACTACTTGCTATCATATTGGTCTTCATAGCAGCACTTTTTGGATGGGTGGGTTTTACATTTTACAAAGCTTATCAACCTCAAGCCATCATACTCCAAGGTGAAATAGATGTTCAAAGCTATCATTTAGGTTCAAAAGTAGCTGGACGTGTAGGTAAAATTTTTGTTAAAAAAGGTGATGTCGTACAAAAAGGAGAGAAGGTTTTCACTATCACTTCACCTGAAGTAGAGGCCAAACTCGAACAAGCTAAAGCCGCACAAGAAGCAGCCAATGCACAGAAAATACAAACCCAAAAAGGTGCAAGAAAACAAGAAATCAAAGCAGCTTTTGACCAATGGGAAAAAGCAAAATCTGCTGCGGCTCTTATGAAAAGTACCTATAATCGCATTGAAAAACTCTATAAAGATGGTGTAATATCGAGACAAAAACGTGATGAAGTTTATACTAAATACCAAGTAGCAAAGTATGATGAAAGTGCTGCCAAACAAGTTGCACTCATGGCAAAAGAAGGTGCAAGGGAAGAAGTAAAAAAAGCTGCATCCGCACAAGAACGTATCTATAAAGCAAAAGTTCAAGAAGTAAACACCTATATCAAAGAAACCACACAATATGCCTTTCATCAAGGAGAAGTAAATCAAATTCTTCTTCAATCAGGAGAACTGGCACCTACAGGATTTCCTGTTGTTGCGTTAGTCGATATGCATGATGCATGGGCACGTTTTGCAGTGAGAGAAGATTATCTCTCTCACTTTCAATTAGGCAAAGAATTTAAAGTCAAGATACCAGCACTTAGCAATGATTCATATACTTTTAAAGTCACATACATCGCTATCATGGGAGACTATGCCACATGGAAAGCAACACAGAGTGGTAAAGGATTTGACATGAAGAGTTTTGAGGTAGAACTTCGTCCCACCCAAGCCATCAAAAATCTTAGAATTGGTATGAGTGTACTTTTGGAACTCTAATGCTTGATTCTCTTCAAAAAGCCTTTAGGTATGAAATCAGAAGTATTACCCACAGTTGGTATAAAATCCTTCTTATAAGTTTTTTACCCCTCTTTGTATTTTGGTTTATAACCTCTGTTTTTCAACATGGTGTTTTAAGAGATCTTCCTCTCACAGTAGTAGATAATGACCACTCTAAACTCTCTGAACTTCTTCTCCGTAATATCGAAGCTTCTCCAACAATACACATCGTATCACACGCTACCGATATAAAAGAAGCCTTATATTTCATCAAAAAAAATGCAGTCTATGGAGTTGTGATTATCCCTTCTCATTTCGAAAAAGACATTTTTTTACAGAAAAAACCGCAAGTGACTGCTATGCTCAATACACAGTATATTCTTATAGGTAAAATCCTAACATCTGCGTTGAATACTGTTAGCACACAAAGTGCTGCACAAATAGAATTTTTTAAACACTTGTATGAAGCCCAAGACATCCATACAAGTCTATCCTCAATCATACCAATAGGTATACAAATCACACCTTTTTTTAATACCTATAAGAATTATTACTATTTTTTAGTCTCTGCACTTTTACCTGCAATTTGGCAAATTTTTATTGTTATTGCAATGCTTGTGAGTATCGGTACACTTTTTAAATCCAAACAAACTGCTTACCTGTTTGATACTTCTGGCAATACAACCGCTACCTTGATAGGTATGATGCTACCTTATACACTGAGTTTTACACTGATGGGTATAGGGTTTGTATTGTATCTCTTTAGCCATTGGGTATTTCAAGGTTCACTCAGTGTTCTCATATTAGGTATTTTTCTTACAACCGTTGCCTATCAAATCATCGCATTACTTCTTTTTAGTACAGTATTTGACTATGCAAGGAGTCTCAGTCTTGGAGCTGTCTACACCGCACCTGCCTTTGCCTTTTTGGGTATTACTTTTCCAATTTACAATATGAATGGTTTTGCCTTGTTTTGGAGAGATATTCTGCCTGTCTCACACTATACCCAACTTCAAATATCTCAGGCTAATTATGGGATTAATGTATGGCATGAACTTGGTACATTAGGTGTGTTACTCTCTTTTTGGTTGTTGTTTATTCCTGTAGTTTGGCGTTTTAAACACAAACTGAAAGGTTTGCGCGCATGAATTTTCTCCAAACCTTTAAAGATGAGTTTAAAACTATTTTTACCGATGCGGCTATCATACTCACTATTATAGGTGGCGTCATATTATATGCCTTTCTCTATCCTCAACCCTATGTTAAACAAAGTGTTACAGGTTTGTCCATCTCCGTTGTAGATTATGATAAAAGTGATGTAAGTCGTAACATGATTTTCCAACTCAATGCCACACCCCAAATCACCGTTACTCATCAGGACATGAGTGAAAAAGATGCCAAAGAGTCACTCTTAAAAGGAGAGGTTAAGGCTATCATTATTATCCCCGCACATTTTAAACGTGACATAGCTCTCAATAAACGGCCAACCATTGCATTGGGTGCAGACAGTAGTTATTTTCTGATTTATGGCGGTATATTGGAAGGCACACTGAAAACACTACTTACCAATATTGCAACAATGAAAGTAGCAAACCTTCTTAAAAAAGAGGTACCCCTCACACATGCTAAGAATGCGTACACACCTTATGTCCTAAAAGTAATTAATCTATTTAATCCACAAAACTCCTATACACAATATGTCATTCCTGCTGTCTTTGTACTTATTCTACAGCAAACACTGCTCATAGGTCTTGGCATACTGGGTGGGGGTATCAATGAGCACTTACGAGGAAGAAAACAAACATATGCAAAAACAGTACCTATCTTCTATATGTTTCTCTCTCGATATATCATCTTTGGAGTACTCTTTTTTATACATATGCTCTTTTATTTTGGTTTTAGTTTTGAACTCTTTCACATTACACATTTGGCACAAATAAAAGAGATTCTTGCCTTTGGCTGTCTCTTTCTTTTAGCATCTATCTCTTTAGGCTTATTGCTTGGTACACTCTTCAATAGTCGTGAGATTGCTACACCTGTAATATTATTTAGTTCTCTTCCCTTGGTTTTTAGTGCTGGATTTATATGGCCTGTTGAGGAACTGCCAAATTATATTGTGCTACTCTCTTTACTGGCTCCTTCTACTTCTGCGATACATGGTTTTCTGGCACTTAATCAAATGGGAGCAGGTCTTGGAATGTTGCAGGAACAAATGACTATTTTACTTCTACAAAGCATCGTTTATCTTTTTTTGGCATATCTTATTTTTCAATACAAAAGAAAAAAGTATCATACCTAACATTTATTGTGTATAATATCCCCATGAAACATTTACCACTCAACCATCTCTTCATCCCGGCAGAAGTACCCTCAAAAAAGATTATGATTATCCTACATGGCAGAGGGGACTCTTCGCAAGGCTTTACATGGCTACCACCATTTCTAAATCTAGCTCATATGAATTACCTACTGCTAGATGCACCTTATGACTATTTTGGAGGGCGTTCATGGTATGACCTTCCTCCAAACCAACGAGAGGGAATAGACTACTCTTCTGGTAAACTCACAGAAATACTAGATACACTTTTTGAAGAAGAGTTTAATGCTGAAGAGAGTTTTTTATTTGGTTTTTCCCAAGGTTCTCTACTCACTTTCGAATTTGGCGCAAGATATGCTAAAAAATTGGCAGGATATCTAGCTATATCTGGATACATCTACGATACTGAACGCTTACTCAAAGAGATGAACCCCGCACTTAAAGATGCCAACTGGCTTTGCACCCATGGCACCTATGATGATGTACTTCCATACAGAACATCCAAAGAACAAGTAGAAACATTACAAAATGCTGGATTTAATATTACATTTAAATCATATTCTAAAGTACATACCATCTCAGAGGATGAACTACAAATGATCAAAGAGTGGATAAAACAGAAATCTTAACAAAATTTTGAACGATGCACTTCTTTACGTTTACTTGCTAGTTGGAGCATGTGTCTCTTTTCTTCTACACTGGCTTTATGCCATATCTTCATATCATTCAAACTACGGAAACATCCCATACATATATCCTCTTTATTCAAACAACATTTTCGGATGCAGGGTTTTTCTATACTAGGCATTCATTTCCTTTTATCAATATTGCTATACACATTATAGATAAATAATTTAGTCTTTATCATTAGACTTTTACATCAGTAGTATGGGTTGTTAATAATGAGCTAATAGACTTTGCGTACACTCGTAAAAAATAAAAGGATTTTAAATGCAAAATTTCAATATAAAAAATGCTTTTTATGCTGCTTTAGTTATAGTGATTACCGCAGGATGTGCTCAAATAGGCCCTAAAGCAAAAAAAGGTGCACTCATAGGTGCAGGAACAGGGGCCGTGGTTTCCGCTGTGACAGATAGTAACCTAGTTACAGGAGCCGTGATAGGTGCAGCGGTAGGTGGAGGTCTTGGACATCTTCAAGATTAAAATACTGTACTTCTCTTCAATAAAAGAAATACAGTTAATCTTTAATAGTGGTTGTTAGATATCTGTATCAAAATGCAAGGAAACCAATTGTTCCAATACTGCAATAGTCTCGTCATCATCAGTTAACGATTCAACTATTGCATGTCTGCATGCTTCTTTAGGTGGAAAACCTTCTTTAATAAGTTTTGCTGTATAAACCAATAGTCTAGTAGATACATCTTCATGTATTTCACTCTCTTTGAGTTGTCGTAACTCATTGACTATCTTCACAAGTTTTTTCGCTGTTTCACTATCTATACCACTTTCTTTTATAACTATGGCTTCTTCTTCCTCAGCATGAGGGTACTCAAAACTTAAAGAGATAAAACGTTGCTTTGTACTTGGCTTCATACCTTTTAACATACTTTGATACCCAGGATTATAAGATACCACTAACATAAAGTCTTTATGTGCTTCAATTGTTTCTCCTGTTTTATCTATGGGGAGCACTCTTCTATAGTCCGCTAAGGAATGTAGTACAACCGTTGTGTCTTTTCTAGCTTCAATTATCTCATCAAGATAGCATATACCACCATTTCGTACAGCCTCTGTTAATGGTCCATCCTGCCAATACGTACCATTTTCATCAATCAAATATCTTCCGACAAGATCTGCAGTACTTAAATCATCATGGCAAACAACAGTATAAACATCTCTATTTAATTGTTGTCCCATATATTCTATAAAACGTGTTTTACCACACCCTGTTGGACCTTTTATAAGCATAGGCAAATTGAGTTTTGCGGCATGTGTAAAAAGGTCTACCTCATTTTCTTGTTCTAAATAATAAATTTGTGACATTGTGAACTCCTTATTCTGTAATGTTCATATAAATTTCTGGAAGTGCCAAGGGCAACTTCCGTATATCTCTTATATAGGTGTAACCATCTTTTCCAAATATTTGTGGTAGATAAGAGTTTGCTTCACTATCTACGGTAATACAAAAAGGTCTCACCCCAACTTTTTTAGCTTCCATTATGGCTTTTTTAGTATCTTCTACACCATAACGTCCTTCATATCTGTCTACGTCATTAGGCTTTCCATCGGAAATAATAAGCATCAACTTATTGGCTGTTGGTTGCTGTTCCAATATACGTGTAGACTGTCTTATTGCTGTACCTAATCTTGTATAGTATCCTGCTCTCAAATCATCTATCCTACCCCGTATTTCAGCAGAATAAGCTTCATTGAAATTTTTTAAAACATGGTATCTTATCTTCTTATTTGATACAGAAGAAAATGCATAGAGTGATAAAGGATCACCTAATGTATCTAGTGCTTCTGCAAAAATAAACAAACTCTTTTTAATAATGTCTAATATATTAGACTCCGTCGTAATAGCAGCCTCTGTAGATAATGAAATATCTGCAAGAATCAAAGTCGATAAATCTCTCTCTTTTTTGACAATATTCTCAAAAAAATTCTGCTTATGTCCTGACTGTTTACCTCCAGCAATATATGCAATCCAATAATCAAGGTTAAGTTCCTCACCATAAACCAAATTCGATTCTTTTACTCTGTTAAAAACATAAGATGCAAATTCACTTTTTACTCTATTTGATAAACGCTGAATTTCGTGATCTAATTCTTTTTCTTGTGTAGCACTCCTATAAATAGGTGTTAATAAACAATATTTATATAAGTATGCTTCTTTTGTATAGTCCCATTCATCAAAGAATATTCCCTCTCCTACAGCATAAGTATCTACTTCTTCTGTAGGAAGTTCTAAATCTATTTTAAGTCTAGATGCTAAACCTTTTTTCTTTTTACCTAACGTTAATTCATCTAAATCTTTTGCATTAAAAGCTGCATCTTCATCTTCGCTATCATCTTCACTTCTATCCACATTAATACGTTCTGAAATGGTCATTAGACCTTCAGGTAAAAACATCATGAGTCCATCTGTTTCACTTTCATCATTAATTCTATTAGCATTTTTACGAACATCTAAAGATTCACTCTCTTTTTGTGTATTGCTTTCACTGTTCTCCTCATCTTCTTCATATTCAAAGTTTTCTTCTGATTTTTGAACTATAGGTGAAGGATATAACCACAAAGGGAAAGGATACACATCTTTAGACTGTATTTCAATTTCAGATTTTCCTTCATACGTGAGCATGGCATAGAAATTATCTTCTTTATCTATTGATAACATATATTTTTGAATATATTTTTTTCTATCTTCTATTAACGCACTTAACATTGCATCAAAATCTTTTCTAAATCCAGGATAATGTTTCAATAAGTATCGCTGTGTTCTATGATTTTCATCACTCCAGTTTGATTCGTCCACATTGGCATAAGCTGTCATAGCAACCATCCAAATATAATACATTTTATTAAGCTTTATATCTGAAAATAATGACACTTCTTCTGGGAGGTAAACACCTCGACTATCTTGCCAACAGATAATAAAACGTTCTTCATCCCCTGTCAATTTTTGAACAAGCGATCGAAAAGAGAGATTAAGTACTTTATCTGTTGCATAAAGTGTTTTAGTTTGTATACCTCCCATTAAGTGATAGATTAATCGAAGTTCTTTCTTTATATCTACAAATAAAACTTGTGCATTTTGATTTGGTTTTTCTCTTTTATTTAATATTTTATGCCATAGTTTACCTATAGATTCATCTAGTTCTATAAATTCTTGTGTTTTATGCCAGATTTGATTTAACTGCATTTTCATAACGCTACTTCTTTCTTTATAAAATATAAATACTTATGAAGTGAGTTTCCCCACTTCATATCCAATAATAAAATTAAATGTACTCTTTACGAGGACACCTCTTTTGCTTCACCAGGTAATGGTCCTTTTACAAAGAAACTAACAAAGTAACTAATAAGTCCTATAGTAAAGATGGAACCAAAAATCATACGAATTGTATATGTTGGTATAATTTCTGCTTGTGTTGACATAAAATCTAAAGCTGCGCCACTTTCTGGCCAACGCTGTAACATTATTTGTTCAACACCTGCTGCTACCATTGCTAATGTCATACCTAACATACCTATAACCATGAGCCAAAATGCCCATCTTTCTACTTTCTGCGCTTGGAATGAATTACCATTTGGGCGACCTCTCATAATCGGCATCGCATAAGATACGATAGTGATGATTATCATGGCATACGCACCAAAAAATGATGAATGTCCATGTGCTGCAGTAAGTTGCGTGCCATGTGTATAAAAATTCACTGGTGCTAAAGTATGTAAGAATCCTAAAACACCCGCTCCTATAAATGACATAATCGCTGTTCCTATAGCCCAAGTAAGTGCAATCTTATTATGATGGTCAATACGACGCTTGTCTACCATAGAATAAGCATATAATATCATCAAGAAAAATGGCATAGGCTCAAGTGCTGAGAAAATTGACCCTAACCATAACCAATACCCTGGTGTACCTATAAAGAAAAAATGGTGTCCCATTCCAACAAGTCCAGATACCATGGTCAGTGCGACAATAACATAAAGCCACTTTTCAATATATTCTCTATCTACGCCTGTTACTTTAATAAGTACAAAGGCTAAAATAGCCCCCATAATAAGTTCCCAAACACCTTCAACCCACATATGGACAATAAACCACCAAAAATATTTATCTAAAACCAAACTGTCTGGAAGATAAAATGCAAATAACCAGAAGAATCCTAATCCAAATAATCCTGTCAATAAGATCATAGTGATAATGGTTTTTCTACCTTTAAGTATGGTCATACTAATGTTAAAAACAAAAGATACTACGACTAGAACAATACCTATTTTTGTAATTGTTGGTTGTTCTAAAAATTCTCGACCCATTGTTGGGAAAAGATGATTAAATGTCAATTCAGTCAATTCCGCATAAGGAACAAACAAGTACCCTAATATTGTGGCAACACCTGCAGCAGCAAAAACCCAAAATGTTATAATTGCTAACTTAGGACTATAAAGTTCCCTCTCCGATTCTTCTGGAACCAGATAATATGCAGCCCCCATAAAACCAAATAAAATCCATACAATGAGTAGGTTAGTGTGTACCATTCTCGCAACGTTAAAAGGTATGTGTGGGAAAAGAAAATCCCCATCTATGTACTGTATGCCTAAAATTAGTCCAAACAATATTTGACCAAATAACAAAATCAATGCAAAAGTAAAATATGGCTTTGCAACCATTTGTGATGTATATTTCATATTAAATCCTTTTTATTAACCTTCAATATTTGGAGGCCATTCGTGTGTATCTATCTTTGATGTCCAGATAAGAAACTCTGCCATGTTATCTACCTCAATATCTGTCAAATTAAATTGAGGCATTTTTCTTCTACCTTCTATTTCAAGAGGTTGTGATGACATCCAAGCTGACAAGTATGCTTTAAAAGCTTCTTTATTTGAAGCACCTCTTCGTATAAATACATTACCTAATTCGGGTGCATAATATGCTCCCTCACCTAAAAGTGTATGACATCCAATACAATTGTTTTTTTCCCATACTTCTTTACCTTTAACTACTTTATGTGTTAAATGTTCCCTATGTTCTTTTTTAGGTACTTGCCTCACGGTATCTATGGTTAGCCCTATCAACAGTAAGATAGAAAAGGCACTTCCACCAATATAAATATTTCGTGACATACGTTTCGTCAATTTATCATTCATTTGGTCCGTCATTTTGTTACTCATGTAATACTCCTTTATTATTTGTTTTTAACTACAAGTATAGTTATACATTAAGATTAAAATATCTCTGATGACAAATATCAAGTAATAAGATAAAAACTATCTTATTTTTAAAACTATTAATTACTCGATAACTTCATAGTTAAAATGCGTTTTTTTTATTTTTCCTTCTTTTCCCAATTTACTCATATTTCTAGAAAATGTTGCAGCATTCATTCCAAGTAAAGAAGCAACTTCATAATTTTTCATTTCAAGTTTTAATTCTTTATTTTTTCTATAAAAAGCAAGAATTTTATCTTTTGCGGTTGTTGAAATATTAATATGAATATTAGTTTGAAGAATTTGTATCTTTTCTAGAAGAGACTGAATAATCATATATGAAACATTACTATCTTTTATAAAACCATCAAAAAATGCTTGAATTTCTATATGAAGGATTTTCACATTAGTATGACAATAAGCGGAAGAAGGAAAAGGCGTTTGCCTTATTATTGCGGCTTCAGCTAAAAGAGAATGAGGCTTGAAAAAACCCATATTAATTTTATCTCCCTTATCATTATGCTTACAAATTTTAACAATACCTTCTACTACAATAAGCAAACTATCACTTATATTTCCTTCTAAAAATATTTCACTCTCAATCATATATTCTTTTATTTTACATATTGAGGCTAATTCATGTAGTCTATTTTCATCTAATAACTTAAATAAAGATATCTCTTTTAGTATTTGTATTATTGCTGCTGTTTTCATCAATCTTCCTACTATATAACTTTTTAAAGTCCAAAAGTTTCTTTAATATGATTTTCAAATGCCTCATCACTTAATTTCTTTCTCAAGGGAATAAATGTTTCAGACTCAACACCTACAGGGATAAAAATATTTGCATTTTCATTTTCAATAATCTCTTTGACTGCATTTGCAATAGGCTGAGGATGAGGACCATCATTAATCGCTGTGCCAACTATAGGTACAAAATGATCAACTAGATTTTTATAAGGAGAGTCATCTGATGTTGTCTTAATATTGGCTACTAAACCTTTTTTAACAAAGTTCGTACCGTAAAGTCCAGCCTGAATAGAGTGAACCCTCACATTAAAAGGTGTTGTCTCAAATCTAAGTGAATCAACAATCCCTTCTACCGCATATTTTGATGCATTATAATGTGCTAAAAGAGGTAAACCCATTTTTCCAAGAAATGATGAAATATTAATTATAATTCCATTTTTTCTTTCTCTCATGTGAGGTAACACTTCTCTAATAGTTTTTATGAGACCAAAAACATTCACATCAAACTGATTAAATATTTCTTCATCCGTACCATCTTCAACAGTTGACAATAATCCAAATCCTGCATTATTGACTAAAACATCTATCTTTCCTTCATTTTCAATGATGGTTGATACGGCTTTTATAATTGAATCTGTTTTAGTTACATCAAGATAGATATTGATTAAACTTGTATTCCCTTGTACTATATTTTGACTGCGTGTTCCAGCATAAACGACATATCCATTTTCTGATAAATATTCTGCTGTTAGACGACCCATTCCAGAGCTTGCTCCTGTTATTAATACTACTTTTGACATATTCAATCCTTTAATTTTGATATATCCAATATAACGAAGAAACTAGCTAATTAAAATGACAATTATCAATAATAGGAGTAAATTTATCTGATTAATATCATATACGTCTTGATTTGAATTTATAATAGTCTAAAAATATTTTTATACCTCTAAAAAGTGATTTTTATAAAATACAGATGACAATAAAAGTAAGTATATAATTTAATATAGTAGGTGGAAAACTATTATAATAGTTATTCAGGGAAATATTATTGTATGAATTAAAAGCTCTAGAAGAACCTATGTGTAAGTGTAAGCTTACAGAGAAGTAACTTTATGGTTAAGTTTTTTAGTATATTAAAATTATAGACTCTTCCATGAAGCATATAATAAAAGTAATGTTCCCAAGAGTGATGTCAGTGCTCCAATGCTATTTCCTAAATAGACTAATTTAGCCGAAAATTCTTTTCCATAATACAGTCCCCTATGTCCAACAATAGGACCCAAATATAAAGCAAATAAGAATGTATAGCCAGAAATAATGAATAACCCAGAGATAATCCACAATACTTTCAATTCAACATTTAGATAAGAAAGTATTGGTACAAGTGCTAACATCAATATTGCTCCCATAATTAAGGCTGAATGGGCTACACGCCATGCAAAAATAATATTCTCAGCTTCTTTTTTTAAGATTGATCTAGCATAAGGAAATCCTGCTAACAATGCAAATAACAATATGATAACCCCATGAAATAAAAGGTACTTTGCTGGTTCTTCCATATTTAACTCCTAAACAATCATTCGTTGATATACACCATAACTACATAATTACAGTGTATATCAACTTTTATTTATAGTAGATTTAATGTCCACTCACCTTCTTCTTTCCACCCACAAGCCAGTAGGCTATGGCTAAACCAACAATAACCGCACCAATAACCAATAATTCTCCAGATTTCTCAGAAGAGAGTGAATAGATAAGTACCTTTCTAATCAATGCAGCCATTGCCAACATAATAAATGCTCCTATAGCAAAGCCTTTCCCCTGAAGATGGTTTATCTCTTCATGGATGAGCTCTATGGCTGCCCATAAGACTAGCAGACTTCCAAGTACAGTTAAAATACCTTTTTCTATGCCTAAATCTGAGAAGAAGAGTAAATAAATATCATAAACAAAAAGCCCTACTGCAAAAAATGCAACCAATGCCAAAGCACTGGCTAGAAAAAAGTTAATATAAGAGTTAAATTTCTTTAACCCTGTTAAAATAGTCTTTTCAAATTTGGATAAAGAAAGAAACTTACTTAATTCTTCTTCTCGATAAGAACTGGTAAGTACATCTAGATTCATATCTATCATTTTTTCTACGGCTTTTATTTCTTTTACATGTTGTTCTTTGTTTATAAAGTTATCTTCAATACTCTGCAAGACAAAAGTACGTACAAAAGTAAAAGCTGAATTTACATAATGTGTGGGTAAGCCTATTTTTACATGGACTTCCCCTATCTTATAAAGATGCAAAAAATAAGGCATATCATACTGTCCACAAAAGAGATTAATAAACCACTCTTTAATCTTTTTTCTATGATGCGCGATAATATCTTTATTTTTAAGAAATTGAGCTGTCGTTCCAAACCCCCAAATATAATCATAAAACTCATCTATAAACTTGTCTGCAAGTTCTTCCATCCTAGGTTGCAATTTTTTTAAAATAACTGCTTCTTCATCGGTAAACTTATAGTGTTCTTTTAACGTAGTATACTGTTCCATAACTATTCCTTTTCTGTTATTTTATAACCTGTACTTACTTTATCTAACTTCCCTTCTTTAACTAATTTCTTAATATTTCGAGAAAAAGTTTCAGGAACCATACCAAGGATGGAGGCTATTTCATATTGTTTTAAATCCAAACTGAGTGTTGGATTTTCTCTATAAAAATGAAGTATCTTCTCTGTAGAATTTGAGGCAATATTAAAATGAATATTTTGCTGTAATAAATCTACTTTTTTTAATAATGACTGGATAATCTCATATGAGATATTAGGATGTGTGATAAAGAGTTTTTCAAACTCCACTATATCTATCTTTATAATGGCACCATCAGACTGAAATGTAGCACTTGAAGGTAAAGGGGTATGTCGTAATGTTGCTGCTTCAGCAAGTAATGCATAACGGTTAAAATAGCCTATAACTATCTCATTACCTTTACTATCATGTTTAAAAATACTCACAACACCATCAATAAGAAGCATCAATGAATCACTCACTTCACCTTCTAAGAAGAGTGTAGCACCCTCTTTATACTCATAAATATGTGATATCTTTTCTAAGGCTCTAAGTTCATCTTCTTTTAAAGAAGAAAACATACTCACTTCTTTTAATATGGTGTTGATCGATTTATTTTGCATAGTAAACTATACCATTACTTTCTATATTGTCTTAGCACATACGCTGTAAATGCATGTAAAAATGGTGACACAACAAATATGACTGTAAATGCTGTAACCCATGCTTGCAGCCAAATATGTGTCACTACATCTATTTGAGGGTCACAATAAAAAGATGAGACCATATAGGTCATACTTCCAGACATAAGTCCTGAGAGTATGAGCGTAAATATGGTTCTATGCAAGAGCGGGAGTGCCATCTTCTCTCTTTGCTTGTGCATAAAGTTCC
>DRQB01000176.1 GCA_011330645.1 Campylobacterota bacterium
CATTACTTTTTAGACTACGAGCATATACCAGAGTGTTTACAAAATGCATGGGTAATACAAAATCATAAAAATAATGCAGAAGCCATAGAAGCATTCTTAACCGCACCTGTAGATGGACAACAATTACAAGAACTAAAAACTGCATCAAGTTTAGTAGAAGCTCCAAACCTAGATAATACGCCAAAAGAAGAAGACTTGGTTAAGATGTTTAAAAAGATAAAAGATATTAAAAAACGAAATAGTACCATAGTAAAAGCTTACAAAGAAGGATATTCTCAACATAGGATTGCTAAAGTGTTGGGTATGGCACAGTCAACGATACATGGGATTATTAAAAGGTATGGGTAACAAGTTTTATAGTTATATGCCGAGGGCGTCAGGTTATTCATGATTCATCGTTTCACGACAAATCACAAATCACCAGACCCCTCTACATTTGCCTCAGTGAAGAGCGGCGGACTAAACTACCAACTCTGGGATGCGAATTGCTTGACCTGGGTAGATGAGGTCTGCGTCTTTGATGACTTCGAGGTTTGCTTCTACGATGAGAGGGTATTTGCTACCGTTACCATAGAACTCTGAAGAAATGCCCCAAAGTGTGTCACCCTTTTGGATGGTGTAAAACACTGGCTCAAACACTTCTCTGGTATTTTCTGAAGCGATTTGCTCCATGGTGACCAGTTGATCTGCATTGACTTTAGAGATACCTTCTACATTTCCTGCGATGAGGATAGCTTTTTCTTTGGTAGCTAAGTCTGTTGCCACACCACCAAGACTTACCGTCTCTCCATCTACTTCTACGGCTAGACCTTGTACCGGAAGTTCTGCAAAGCTACTTTCTATCTCTGACTTGATAGCCGCTGCATCATCACCTTTCCCCAATACTTTTTTACCTGCGTTACTTAAAAAATTAAAAAAACCCATTCTTTCTCCTTTGATATTTGGTTTAAACTATTATACTAACTCTTCTTTAAAATACGAGGGAGTGTAATCCCTGTCTGGCTTTGGTACTTACCACTTCTGTCTGCGTAGGTGGTTTCACACTGCTCGTCACCTTCGAGGAAGAGGACTTGGGCGATACCTTCGTTGGCATAGATTTTGGCAGGGAGTGGTGTGGTGTTAGAAATCTCTATGGTAATGTGCCCCTCAAACCCTGGTTCAAAAGGTGTGACATTGACGATGATACCACAACGTGCGTAGGTACTTTTACCTAGACAGATAGCCAATGTATTTTTAGGCATTTTAAAGTACTCTACGGTTCTTGCAAGCGCAAAAGAGTTCGGTGGTACGATACAAACGTCACCTTTGAAGTCCACCACATTGTTTTGGTTAAAATCTTTGGGGTCAACGACTTCTGCGTTGATGTTGGTAAAGATTTTGAACTCATTTGAAACTCTAATGTCATAGCCATAAGAGCTAAGCCCATAAGAGACAACCCCTTCTCCTACCAGTCCTTCACAAAAAGGCGTTATCATCTCTTCTTTGGTTGATTTTTCTCGTATCCATGCATCGGATTTTAAACCCATATTTTTATCCTCTTTTTAGTTATCTTAAGATTTGTACATCAGCACTTGTACGAAGTTTTTCAAAGTAGTCTTTGAGTGCTTTTGCTTGTTGGTCTTGTCTCCATTTTGCAGTTACTGCACCTTGTGCTGCTTCAAAAGGCAACGTAGTTTTGCCGTATTTTGATTTGACTTTATAGACAATATATCTATCTCCAGCATTAATCGCTTTTGTGTAGCTTCCATTTGGTGTTTGAAGTAATATACTAAGCAGACCAGGCTCAAAGTCTTTAATAGATTTTGTCATAGTATGTGCTTTGGCATAAGATGTTTTATGTGTACGTAAAAACTTTTCCATATTTTTTTTGTTTGAAGCACTGTACTCTACCAGACTTATATTGGTAGGCACAGTAAAAGATGTTTTATGATTTCGGTAAAAGAGTTTGAGTTCGTCTTGGCTAGGGGCAGGGATACTGGCAACTACTTTCTCTTGGTAGAATTTTTCTTTTTTGAGCGCATCTCTGATACTTTTTCGGTAACTGACCCATGAAGTTCCCTGTGCCTGTAAGATTTTTTGCATTTGTGGGATGGTTACATTGTTTTGTGCCGCGATTTGTGAGATTTTTTTATCAATATTCTCTTCTGGGATAGTGATATCTTTCATGGCTACTTTTTGTAACCTGTCTTGGATAAGTAAGTTGATAGCTTCTTCTTTAGAAACTCCCATTTGGGTTTGCACCGCACGTATCTCAGCGGTGGTCACTGCTTCTCCCTCAACAATCAGGGCGATACCGTCTACCATTTTTGCATGAACTGTGGCAGTAAACGCCAGCAGTAGCATAAGATGTAAAAGTGTTTTAGTCATTCGTCTTCCATTCAATAAAGTGATAAATTATAACATAAAGGTGTAAATCTAATATGAATACACGCTATAATACAAGAGTTTAATATAGAGTTGTGTAGGAGTTGTGTAAATGAATAAAATAATGTTTTTAATAGGATGCTTTTTCTTTGTGACTGGATACGGGAATGCTATGCAAAATACCTGTGTCAAATGTCATGATGGACTAGCATCTATTCGTGTACATGATTCTGGAATGATGCAGGCAATTTTGCTGAAAGCGAAAGAAGCAGGAGCCACAGGCAATGATTGTGTGGTTTGTCATGGGGGAAACCCTGAAGCCCAAAAGAAAGAAGAGGCACATACAAGCACACTCTCCTATTTCTTAACACATGAAGGACCAAAAGATTTTTATCCTTACCCTGCCAGCCCTTGGATCAATGAAAATACCTGTGGGATGTGTCATAAAACCCAAGTGGCAGCACAGTGGAACAACCTTATGGCAACGGAACAGGGCAAAATACATGGTGCCATTTGGGGGTTTGGTGCAAAAGAGGGGTATAAACATACCTTTACAGACTTCAACACAACTGCACTGCACCAACGTATAGGGACAAAGGCATATACTGACTATATGGTGAAGTTACAAAAACAAGAACCCCAAGCCATGCTAAATAAAACCAAAGAACTACCTCCCGCACCAACAGCAGAGGAGGTAGAAAAAGATCCTACACTCTCAGTCTATACCTATTTACGTCAGGAATGTTTACGTTGTCATACAGGCGGTAAAGGGCGTGAACGAAGAGGCGATTTTAGAGGCATCGGCTGTGCGAGTTGTCACATTCCATACTCTAATGCAGGACTCTACGAGGGCAAAGACAAGAGCATTTCCAAGACAGAACCTGGGCATATGCTCATGCATTCCATTCAAGCTTCACGTGAGGCGAAAGTCTCTGTCAATGGAGTACATTATAGTGGTGTGCCAGTAGAGACCTGTACGACGTGTCACAACCGAGGAAAACGAATAGGTGTGAGTTATCAGGGACTGATGGAGACAGAATACAAAGCGACATTTGACAGTGAGGGAAATGGTCAGCCCAAACTTCATACAAAACGCTATTTGCATCTTACAGAAGATATTCACTACTCCAAAGGGATGCTGTGTCAAGACTGTCATACCTCCAATGACATGCATGGAGACGGTTTCGCCAGAGGAGCGAACCTTGGTGCGGTGGAAATAGAGTGTCAAGACTGTCATGGAACAACCAAAAAATACCCTTGGGAATTGCCGCTAGGATATGGAGATGAGTTTGCTACGACACCCAAGACAGGTAAAGCGAGAGGTACAACAAAAACCTTGGCAGACTACTTAAAACAAGGAAGCATCCCTAAAGACAAAGGAGATGGTTTCTTGCTCTCTGCCAGAGGAAATCCTTTAGTGAAAGCAGTTAAAAAAGGCAACAAGGTACTTATGCATTTGGCTTCAGGTAAAGAGCTGGAACTCAAACCACTTAAGTTGCTCAAAAAAGAGGGTAAACTCTCCAAAGAGGGCATGATAGCGATGGATCAGATAGAAGCACACACGGATAAGATGGAGTGTTATACCTGCCATGCTACTTGGGCACCTCAATGTTATGGCTGTCATGTCAAAATAGACTACTCCAAAGGGCAACAAAACCCAGACTATTTGGCAGCGTCTAAACACCATGATAACCATGGTGTTACAGGGGAAGGAAAAACACTGAAAGACTTTTTGGTCGATGGTAAAGTAACAGAAACACGTTCCTATCTACGTTGGGAAAACCCAGCGCTTAGTCGTAATGGAGAAGGACGTATCTCTCCTACGATTCCAGGATGTCAAGTTACCTTGACCGTGATAGGTAAGGATGGTAAAGCAATTTTGCAAAACCATATCTTTAAACTCAAAGGGGTAGAGAACAACAGTTCAGTCAAAGTACCCAAAGAGGGTGTCAACTCCATCGTGATGTCACCTGTGCAACCGCATACCGTGAGTAAAGCATCACGTACCTGTGAGAGTTGTCATGCCAGCGATAAGGCATTGGGATATGGTATCGAGGGAGGGAAGTATTTTGCTGACCAGAGTAAAACAACTATTGTAGACCTCATGACAGCTGACAAAAAGCTTTTGGTTAAACAGATAGATGAGCAAATCCCTGCGATACCAAACCTCAAACATGACTACTCAGTGATGCTGGATGCAAACGGCACACAGGTACAAACAGTAGGAGACCATTGGAGGCTTTCTCAGGCACTGGACAATGAAACCAGAGCCAAACTCGACAGAAGAGGGGTGTGTATGAGTTGCCATAAAGAGATACCCCATAAAAGTTTAGCAGTCTCAGCGATGGTACATATCTCACAAATGGCAGGTGTCCAGATAGATAACGATTTCCATAAACAAATTGTGCATAAAAGTGTGTTGATTAGTGCGTGGGTACAGGTGTTGATAGGTATACTTGGTTTGGTCTTGGGAGGTGTCTTGGTGTATATGTATATGAGACGAAGAAAAATGAAAAAATGTGAAAAGGAGAAATAATATGACAATAACAAAACGCGTAACATTCATAGCAAAAGATGATGAAGAAAGCATAGCAAAGATGAAAGAGCTTCTTTCTGCGATGGTAAAACCTAGCAAGGCTGAAAAAGGTGTGATTTTTTATGAGATATTTCAGTACGCAGACAACCCTAGAAAGTTTATGGCGTATGAATCTTGGGAAGATGAGGCTGCACTTGATGGACATAAAGCATCTGCACATTATGCGGTGTATAAGTCAAGTTATGAGCCCTACTGTGAGCACAAATACTCAGACAACTTAGAAGTGTTGGGTTAGCATTTGAAAAATCTATGGGAAGATGCCAAAGCATCAGAATGTAAAACTGACCTTGATATGCGTGTTTATACCTCTAATTTACTTGGACAAAGTGATGAGCTTGTCCTTCATGGAGGAGGTAATACCTCAGTAAAAAGTATGGTAGATGGTGAAGAGATACTATACGTGAAAGGTTCTGGCTGGGACTTGGTAAGCATAAAGGCAGAAGGATTTGCTCCTGTAAAAATGGCAACACTTTTAGAGATGGCAAAGATGAAAGATCTCTCAGACACCGACATGGTAAGTGGACAAAAAGCAGCGATGATAGACGCTACTGCTCCCAATCCATCGGTAGAAGCGATACTCCATGCGCTCATACCCTTTAAAGTGGTAGACCATACCCATGCAGATGCTGTGGTGACCCTAAGTAACTCTAAACAGGGTAAAGAGATCATAGAAAAACTCTATCCGAACTTTCTCATCGTACCTTATGTGATGCCAGGATTTATCTTGGCTCAGAAGATTTATGAGATGACAGAGCATGACTTTGACTGGGATGCCTGTGAGGGGATTATCTTGCATAATCATGGTATCTTTACTTTTGATGATGATGCTAAAAAGTCGTACGACAAGATGATAAAAGCGGTAAGCAAGGCAGAGGATTTTTTAGAGAAGAATGCTGAGGTGGTATTGGACGATGTGAAGCCTATAGAGTTTGACATAGATGATTTAAAGATAGACAAGTTTATGCACGTAAACCAAACACCTTTGGCTCTACACTATGCCTCTCAAAATAATTTACGACAAGCCGTTACACGAGGGGTATTAACCCCAGAGCATATCATAAGAACCAAACGTGTGCCTTTGGTGGTGGAAGATTGGGATGTTGAGGATGCATTAAGACATTACCGTGTTGCGTATGAAACCTATTTTAATGCCTACAAAACAGATGAAATCATGCTTGACCCAAATCCTAAATATGCAGTCATCAAAAACTTTGGTGTTGTCACATTTGGCAAGACCCAAAAAGAGGCAGAGGTGATTAATGATGTGGTAGAACATACCATGATGGCAGTACTGCGTGCAGATAAATTGGGGGGCTATCAGAGTATCTCTATAGCAGATAGTTTTGATATGGAGTATTGGGAACTAGAGCAGGCGAAACTCCAAAAGACATTATAAAAAACACTATAGGAATCAGTATGCAATACCTTATGGCAATAGACGCAGGGACAGGCTCAGTAAGAGCAGTGATATTTGACACTAAAGGTAATCAAATCTCTGTAGCGCAAAAAGAGTGGATACATCTAGAAGTAGAAGGTGTGCCAAACTCTATGACTTTTGATGTAGATAAAAACTGGGACTTGGCAGTCTGGTGCATAAGCACAGCACTTGAAAAAGCAGGATTAAAAGGCTCTGACATCTTAGCTGTATCTGCTACCTCTATGCGTGAGGGTATCGTAGTGTATGACAAAGAAGGAACAGCCATTTGGGGTGTTGCCAATGTCGATGCCCGTGCAGATAAAGAGGTACGTTTTTTAAAAGAGTACTATAAAGGCATAGAAGAAGCATTTTATGCAGAGTCTGGACAGACTTTTGCTTTGGGTGCTTTGCCTCGCCTATTATGGTTAAAAAATAACGAACCTGCACTCTATGAAAAGGTAGCCTCCATCAATATGATAGGAGACTGGATACTGGCAAAACTCTCAGGCATCATAGCTATCGACCCAAGCAATGGGGGAACCACAGGCATTTTTTCTTTAGAAAAGCGTCACTGGTCTGTGCATATGGCAGAGCAAGTGGGTATAAAAACAGACATCTTCCCTCCTGTCTTGGAGACAGGAACAGCTATGGGAAATGTCACAGTACAAGCCAGCCAAGAGACAGGACTCTCTACCACAACCAAAGTTGTCATGGGTGGAGGAGATGTACAGTTAGGTGCAGCTGGACTTGGTGTAGTAAAAGAGGGACAGGTAGCCATACTTGGAGGCTCTTTTTGGCAACAGGTTGTTAACATAAAAAGTTCTGTCAAACCACCTAAAGATATGAGTATAAGAGTTAACCCTCACGTCATAGAAGGACTCTCACAAGCAGAGGGTATTACTTTCTTTTCAGGGCTTATTATGCGATGGTTTAGAGATGCTTTTTGTGACCTAGAAAAACAAGAAGCTCTTGATAGAGGTGTAGATACCTATGAAATACTCGAAGAGAAAGCCATAAATGTACCCGTAGGTTCACACGGAATACTGCCCATCTTCTCAGACAGCATGAACTACGGAAAATGGTACCACGCTGCCCCTTCATTCATCAATCTCTCCATAGACCCAGAAGTATGCAATAAAGCTTCTATGTTTAGATCTTTAGAAGAGAATGCATGTATCGTCTCAGCGATTAATTTAGAAAAAATAAAAGCTTTTACAGCATTAGAGATAGATGAAATTGTTTTTGCAGGAGGGGCGAGTAAAGGAGGCCTATGGTGTCAAATACTCTCAGATGTAACGGGATGCAAGATAAAGATTCCTAAAGTAACAGAAGCTACAGCACTTGGGGCTGCTATGGCAGCGGGTGTGGGTGTGGGTATATATGATGGTATGGTATCTGCATCAGAAAGATTGGTGTCATGGGATAAAGAGTATGTCTCAGACAATGAAAATTATAAAAGATATAAAGAAATAGAAGTTCAGTGGGAAAAAGTTTATCAAAGTCAATTAAACTTAGTGGATAAAAATTTGACACAGAGCATGTGG
>DRQB01000177.1 GCA_011330645.1 Campylobacterota bacterium
AAGCCATTATCCACTCAAAACATCGTTTTAACTATGATGACATAGACAAAATTATAGACAACAACGGAAGCGAAGCCACAGGTAAAGTAAAAGAGATACTCACTTACTTGATGCCACTCTACGACATAACCAAAAGACTACGAAAAGAGCGTCTTAAAGATGGTTTTGACTTTAGAAGCGAAGAGACGAAACTCAGCATAGATGCAGAGCATTTACTCAAAGAGACAAGCATAGAAACAGGCACTCCTTCGCACTCTCTCATAGAAGAGTGTATGCTCTTAGCCAACCAAGCATCTGCAAAACGCTTTGAGGGAGATGGAGATAGCATCTTCCGTATCCATGAGCCTCCACAGCTCTCTCGCATCGAGCAACTACTTACAGAACTTGCAGCCATAGGACTCTACGTGCAAGAGTACGAGGACTCTCCTTCACTCATACGTGCCATACAGAAAGAGGCAGACAAAATGGGTTTGGCCTCTGAGGTTGATGCTATGGTCATCAAGTCACTACGCCAAGCCTCTTACTCAGCACACAATGTCGGACACTTTGGTCTGGGCTTTAGCCACTACAGCCACTTTACCTCTCCGATACGTAGATACTCTGACCTCATACTGCACAGGCTCATCAAAACACAACTACGTGAAGATGAAGAAGAGGCAAGCTACCTGCTTAGAAACATAGAACCTCTTTGTGCCAGAGTCTCAGAACTTGAGCGTGAAGCTACCAAATGTGAATGGGACTTTAGAGACCGTAAATTTGCACGCTGGGCAGAACAACACTTAGACGAAATCTTTGAAGCAGAAGTCATAGAAGCAGGCGAAGCTGCAAAAGCCGTACTCCTAGGAGATATCAAAGGCATTACGGTAAACCTCCATGGTGACAATGTTATGCTTTTTGATAAAATACGTGTCAAGATAAGCGAAGTAAACATCGCTCAAGCAGTGATTATGACTGAGCTTGTAGAGAAGTTGAGTAAAGAAGAGATGGAGTTGTAATGTATCAAAGAGAATTTGACCAACGCCTACGCCAATCACTCCCAAAAGCTGTTCTGTTTTATGGTGAGAATGACTATATGATAGACAATTATATCGATACCTATATTAAAAAACTTGATGCCAAAGAGTCTATGCTCTCCCTTTACCATGATGAGTGGAATTTTGAACAAGCCAAAAACTTTTTGTCTCAAACCTCACTCTTTGGGGGAACGAATCTTGTAGTAGTAAAGCACGAGAAGAAGATACCTAAAAAAGAGCTCGATGTACTGGTGGAACTGGCAAACAAAAATCCTGACAACTATTTCCTTTATGGCTATGCAGGGGCGGCAAAAGATGCACGTTCTATGCAGGCTGCGTTTACAGACAAAAAAGGTGGGGTATGGGTACGGTTTTTTGAGCCTAACATTCGTGATGGCATCGCGGTACTTCAGCAAAAAGCACAGAAGATACAGTTAGACATAGATCACTATGCCCTGCAACACCTCATGCTTGTACTCAACAACAACCTGTCTCTATGTGCCAATGAACTGGATAAACTAGCTATACTCGGCACCAAAGTCACAGGCAAAGACATAGACAGACTTGTCTACTCAACCGCACCACTGGCAACAGAGCAGTTACTCATAGACCTTTTTAACAAAAAGCCAATCACAGACACCATAACCAAACTGCTGGACATTGGTGAAGATGAAGCCTCTCTTTTACGTTCTACGCAATATTTCGTGAATCAAATTTTCCTTTTTCATGCCTACATCAAACTGAATGGTCATGTGGATTCTGCTGCCATACTCGGATACAAACTTCCTAAACAAATAGAGGAGCAAAAAGCACAGCTGGCTTTACGTGTAAAATCAGCATCACTTTTAAAAATTTTTGAGCATTTATTAGAAAGTGAACTTGCTATTAAAAAGGCACCCGCCACACAAAAAGAAGTCCTGCTTTACAGCATGCTGATTAAACTTCAAGGGTACTTATAAGGTATTGACCTATGGAGAACACCCTACACTAATATAAGAAAAAATAAAGCATATTTAAGATAAAATATCGCTTCCAAAATTCTTGCTCATTTTTGGACGAGTTGCAATACTACTCGCGGTTCTATGGGCTATTAAACCAAAAGGAAACAATATGAATTGTTATGAAACACTGTTTGTAGTAAAACCTACACTTACAGAAGAAGAGATAGCTGCACAAATCACTAAAGTGAAAGATGTATTGGCTAAAGAAGGTGCTGAACTACTCGGTACAAACGATATGGGTATGAGAAAACTTGCGTATCCTGTACAAAAAAATGACAGAGGTTACTACACTGTTCTTTTTTATAAAGCTGGAGGAACAGTTATTTCTGAGCTTGAGAGAAATCTTAAAATCAATGAAGATGTAATTAAGTTCTTAACTGTAAAATACAGTAATACAAAAGAAATGGCACAATTTAACAAGCTTGTTGAAGCAGCAAACAAAACTGAATCAAAAGAAGCGTAATTACGCCCATACAGGAGCAACCTTATGTACAACAAGATTATTTTAGCAGGAAACCTTACCAGAGACATTGAAGTAAGATATACACAAAGTGGCGCAGCTATAGGTAATACTGCCATAGCGACTACTAGAAAGTTCAAATCTCAGACAGGTGAACAAAAAGAGGAAACCCTTTTTGTTGACATTACATTCTTTGGTAGAACAGCTGAAATAGCCAATCAGTACTTACGTAAAGGTAGCAAAGTTTTAGTAGATGGAAGACTCAAACTTGACCAGTGGACAGCACAAGATGGAAGCAAGCGTTCTAAACATTCAGTAACTGTAGAGAATATGACTATGCTAGGTGGTAAAGATGAAGCATCACAGAGTGGATATAATTCTGCCCCAGCGGGCGATACATATGCACAACCTGCCCCTAGCTATGGAGCACCTACAGAGCCTGCACCACAAGCTGCACCACAGCAAGCACCAGTGTCTAACATCCCAGAAATCGACATCAATGAAGATGAAATACCGTTTTAGGAGAACACCATGGCAG
>DRQB01000178.1 GCA_011330645.1 Campylobacterota bacterium
GAGCCCATACGTGAAAGTGTTTCTAATGCTATTCACAATATTGAATTTCCTATTCGCTTTGCCAATAACCTGTTACAAGGTAAATTTAAAAACTCTGCAGATGAGTTAGGAAGATTTGTATTCAACTCAACCATAGGACTCGGAGGTCTCTTTGATCCAGCATCTAGCAAGCTCCATATACCTGCACATAATGAAGATTTTGGACAAACATTAGGATATTATGGAGTAGGTTCAGGATTTCATGTGGTTTTACCTTTCTTAGGTCCATCCAATGTCAGAGATATTGTTGGTCTGACTGCTGATGCCTATACTTCACCGTTGGTCTATCAAAAAGGCTTAAAACGCTATAAAGTACCTAACAATTATGGAGAAGGTATTGCTATTTATGCAGGAAAAATCATTAATAAAAACTCACTTCATTTGGGTGCCTATGAAAGTCTCAAAAAAGATGCCATAGACCTCTATCCATTTTTACGGGATATTTATGAAGAGAAGCGAATTTCTGATATAGCAGAATAATATAAGGAAGTGAAAATGCTAAAAAAAATACTACTCATCTGTCTTATGTCTGTTGTTTCTACTTATGCAGTAGAAGAACAAAACATTAAACAGGTGATGGATACAAAAATTAAACATGTGTTAAGTGTGTTAAAAAACAAGAGTTTTTCTACAAAAGAAAAAGAGAGAAGAAGTATTGCTATTATGGACAGTGTTTTCCACTATCCCACTATGGCAAAAATAAGCTTGGGAAAATACTGGAAGCGCCTTACAAAAAAAGAGAAGCAAAGATTTACCAAAGCTTTTGAACATAAAATGAAACATTCGTATGTTGATAAACTCAAACTTTATAACAACCAAAAAGTGGTAACGAAGAACTTGAAGAAAATCAAAAAGAACAGAATTACTTTAGAGACATATATCATTGGAAATGCAGAAACATATAAAATTATTTATTCCTTTTTTAAAAAGAAGAAAAGTAATCAGTGGTTCATTTATGATGTGCGTTTAGCAGGAGTAAGTATTATACAGACTTACAGAAAACAGTTTAAAGCTTTTTTAAAAACAAAAACATTTAAACAATTACTTAATTCACTCTAAATATGCTCTATACGTTTTATCAATATTTTGTACTGAAGTACCCTCGTTTTCTACTTAGCCTGACAATTGTTACTATACTTCTTTTCGGGCTAAACGTATCAAAACTTGAAATCGATGCAAGTGCAGAAACACTTTTACTTGATAATGATAAAGATTTAACTTTTTTAAGAAAAATAGAAAAAAGATTTAAAAGCAATGATATGCTTATCATTGCCTATCAGCCAAAAGAATCTCTTCTCTCAAAACAGAGCTTACAAACTTTAAAAAATTTAAGCCATGAACTAGAAGCACTTCCTTTAGTAGAGTCTGTTGATTCTATACTCTCTGCACCATTACTTTACTCTCCACTAAGAGATATGGATTCATTACTGCATGAAACCCGCACACTTGAAAATTCAGATATTAATCTTACACTTGCCAAACACGAATTTTTGACAAGTCCACTCTACAAAGATAGTCTTGTCAACAAAGATTTTACCATCTCATCTATACTCATTAATCTTCATAAAGACAGACAATATACAGCCCTTTTAGAAAAAAGAAATGCACTACTCTTCAAAAAAAGAACAGCATCCTTGAGCGACAAAGAAGAGACAGCGTTACAACAAGTTACACATGCCTTTAAAGCACACCGGGACATACAACGTAAACGTGTCAGTCAAAACATTCATGATATTCGTAGTATTATGCATAAATATGAGAAAAATGCCTCATTATTTCTTGGTGGGGTAGAAATGATATCCAATGATATTATTGGTTTTGTAAAAAGTGATCTTGCCATTTACGGAAGTATGCTTATACTCTTACTCATCATTGTATTAGGTGTTGTTTTCAAAAAAATAAGATGGGTAGTACTGCCTATCCTTATTTGTACACTTTCTGTCATTGCCATTACCTCTGCTTTAGGTTTTTGGGGCTGGGAGATCACCGTCATCTCCTCTAATTTCATTGCCTTGCAACTCATCATCACTATCTCTATCGTTTTACATCTTATCGTTCGATATGAAGAGCTCAATGCCCAATATCCTAACGCTTCACTCAAACGTACGATATTGCTAACCATGCTCTCTAAAGCAACCCCAACATTTTTTGCCATTATCACAACCATTGCTGGTTTTTCATCTCTTTTATTTTCCCATATTCATCCTGTGATAAATTTAGGATGGATGATGTCAGCAGGTATTGTACTCTCCTTTATCATCTCGTTTATTATTTTTCCAACTGTGCTCATGTTACTTCAAAAATCTCCACCAAAACATCAAAAACAACATACTTTTTCTTTGGCTAAGCTCAGTTCAAATATCGTCCTGCATGATAGTAAAATCATCTTTTTTATTACCTTTTTGGCTATTATTTTCAGTATCACGGGGGCATCAAAGCTTATCGTGGAAAATAGTTTTATCAACTATTTTAAAAAAGATACAGATATCTATAAAGGGATGAAAATCATAGACCAAGAGTTAGGGGGGACTACACCTTTAGATGTTGTATTGACCTTTTGTGTAGATGGGAAATGTGATGTCCCATCCAGCAGCACACAAAAACAAGAAAGTGACGACGAAGAAGACTCTTTTGAAGATGAGTTTGACGCAGAAGAAAACCAAGAACAATACTGGTTTACCGATGAGAAAATCAACATTATAAAACAAGTACATCAATATCTTTATTCCCTCGATGCCACAGGGGATGTCAAATCGTTCAATACCATCTTGGAGACAGGGAAAATACTCAACAAAGGAAAAGCCCTAGACAGTGTTGAAATTGCCCTACTCTATAAAAAATTACCACAAAAATACCGAGACATCATCCTCTCTCCCTATGTAGATATCAACGACTCGCAAGTACGTTTTAGTGCACGCATAAAAGACTCCAATCCAGGATTACGCAGAAATGAGCTTTTACAAAAAATTCATCAGGATTTAGCAAAATTCCTCAACCCCAATATTGTTAGCTATAAGCTTTCCAACCTTATGGTCATTTATAACAATATGTTACAGTCACTCTTTCGTTCCCAAATTATGACATTAAGTTTAGTCTTGGTCATTTTATCGGTGATGTTTCTACTTCTCTTTCGTTCAGTACGCTTAACACTCATCGCGCTTGTTGTCAACATCATTCCTATAGGCATTATCTTTGGATTTATGGGTTGGCTCCATATCCCACTAGACATTATGACGATTACTATCGCGGCTATTGCTATGGGGATAGGCGTAGATGATACCATCCACTATATCCATCGTTTTAAAGAAGAGTTTACTAAGGACTTTAACTACATTCAAACCATGCAGCGCAGTAATGAAAGCATAGGATATGCGATGGTCTATACTTCTATTACAGTGATTATTGGTTTTTCCATCTTAGTGCTTTCTAATCTGATGCCTACTATCTATTTTGGTCTTTTAACCATGTTGGTCATGGCTGCAGCACTTATCTCTAACCTTATACTCCTACCAAAGCTACTTTTATTAATAAAGCCATTAAGAAAAAATGCTACAATCAAAAAAATTAATTAACGGATAAAAACCCATGTTTCAAAACTTTCACATAGACAATTTAGCACACTTCCCCAAAGAACTTGACAGCCTTTTAAACCAACAACGTAAGGTTATTGATGATATTACAAAATCAAACGACACAAGCTACCAAAAAGTACTCAAACCTCTACAAGATTTAGATGAAGAGCTAGGGCTTTTCTTTACCCCTCTTTCACACCTAAATTCGGTGATGAACTCAGAAGAGACGCAAAAAGCTTATGAGGAGTCACTTCCACTGCTTTCTAAGTTTGGTTCAGAAATGGCACAAAATGTTGCGCTGTTTAAAAAAATAGAACAAATCAAGGCAGAGTCAGATGAAGCCAAAACAGTAGTCTCTCATGACATTAGAGACTTCGTACTCTCTGGGGTAAATCTCCCTGAAGCAGAAAAAAAACGTATGGAGGAGATAAGCCTTAAGCTCTCCGAACTCTCAAACAACTTCTCTCAAAACCTACTTGACGCTACCAATGCCTATGAACTCATCATAGAAGATGCAAAAGATGTTGAAAGTATGCCTGAGTCTGACATTGAGGCAGCTAAAGAAGAGGTAGAGGGTAAAACAATGTATAAATTTACACTGCAAATCCCTAGTTACTTAGCCTACATGACCTATGGACCAAACCGTGAGTACAGAAAAGAACTTTCGAAAGCTTACAGTACAAGAGCGCCAGAAAATGCAGAAGTCATTGACCAGATACTAGCCCTTAAAAATGAAAAAGCCAAACTACTTGGCTTTGACAGTTACGCACAGTATGCACTGGAGACAAGAGATGCGAGCAAAGAGGA
>DRQB01000179.1 GCA_011330645.1 Campylobacterota bacterium
ATGAGTAATTCCCCTTGGCGTTCTCTTGTCATCTATGTACCTTTATTTTCATTTGTCCAAATCTTTATATCATTTTTGTCTGCAAATTTTACTTGATACAGTGCACTGTCTGCACGTTTGATGGTATCGTGTATATCTTCATCCTGTGCTTGGAAACTGGAAATACCCATACTCGCAGTGATGCAAAGGGTTTTTGTTGCTTTCACATATATGTTGTTAATCTTTACAAGAAGATGTTTGGCTAAAGTGTAGGCATCTTCTTCTTTTGTCTTAGGAAGTAGGATGATAAACTCATCTCCTCCTAGTCTGAATGCATCATCATAGACACGTATAGTATCTGTAATAGAAAATGCGATTTGTTTTAAAAGCAAGTCTCCCATAGAGTGTCCATAGGTATCATTGACCTGTTTAAAATTATCTATATCCAATAAAATAATGGAAAAGTCATTTTTATAACGTTTGAGTTTTTTGGATTCCTGTGCACAAATTTCATAAAAGAATCTTCTGTTTTTTAGACCTGTTAAGACATCTGTTTTTGAATCTTTCTCTGCTTTTAGTCTTGCCTCTTGTATGATTTTATATTTGTCTGCAAGTGCGAGAGAGAGAAGAATAATATCGATATACATACCAAAATCACTTGCCTTATAGGTAAAATAATTATAGGGGATAAGTGACATAAGCGTCAATGCAGTGACACATGCACCTATGAGCCCACTAAGAGAACCAAATAGAAAATATCTAGCAGAGTGCATGCCACTTTTCCATGAATAGAGTGCAACAATGACAATATAACTGCTTGCAACGATGATAGAGAGGATAGAGAACATAACATGATAATGATACCCTCCAAAAACTGCAGAGAAGAGAGAGATAGTCAAAATGGTATAGATAAGGTATAGCGTAGAGCGATAGAGCTTTTGATGGTATTTTTTTAGATTTAAAAATGAGTTGGCAAAGAGCAGTGCTGCACAGATAAATATATATGCCAATATAGAGTGTGACCAGTTTTGAATCTCAGGATAATTAGAGGTGATAGACATATACCAATACCCATTGTATGAAGAGTTCAAGAGTAAAAAGGCAATAAGATAGATGACATAAAAGAGATAATACTTCTCTTTGATTCTAAAATAGAGAAAAAGATTATAGATGAGTAAAGCAATAATACCGCCGTAGATTAATCCAATAATAAGAGAGTCAAACAGTTGCTCAGATAAAAATGTGGATTCTTCCATGAGTGAAATGGCGATGATGAACGGATCCCTGGTTTTTACTTCTATATAAACTTGGGATTCCCCTGCTTCAAATGCATGTTTAAAGTTAATGAGATAGTGGTCTAGGGTTCTATGTTTATAGGGGAGGGCATTTCCTCCTTGATACTTTTTAACTTCACCACTTGGAGAAATGACGGCAATATTGACATGATCCAACCATGCAGGAGTAAAGACAAAAAGTCTTGAAACAGGAGTCTTTTTATGGTTTATCACGTTAAATCTATACCAAATAGAAGCATCGGTAAATCCATGACTTGATGCAGGTTTATTTAGTGGCTTAAAGATCTCTTTGGGAAGTTTTCTGATATCTGATAGTTTCATAGAAGCTGTAGGATCTTTATAGATAGAAATATGCTTACCAATATTGTGATGTGAAGATGAAATATCTATGGCATTTGAAGATGTACTTGCGAGAAGCATAGTTGTACAGTTGAGGTATAATAATACATAAAATATAATTCTCACTAGGGTATCCTTCCTTCTAGGCATAAGTATAACAGAAGATGGTTATTAAGAGGATTTTATAGTCAAATTAGGACTAACATGACTACACAAAGAATACAGATAAACTTTTGTAAAATACATCTACTACTTTCAAGGACTAACGTATGAAACAAAACAAATTGTTATTTTTTTCTTTATGGATGCTGTTTAGCACTACACTTCTTATGGCAGGAGAAGCAGAGGCACAAAGCACGATGACCATTATCTTGGGGGCTTTTGTCTCAGGTGTTCTACTGACATTTACGCCTTGTGTACTTCCTATGGTGCCTATTGTCTCGAGTATTATTGCAGGGCAGGGTGAAGATGTGACGAAAACTAAGGCGGTGATGTTGGCTGGGGCGTATGTTTTTGGTACAGCAGTGACATATGCCATTATGGGTGCTTTGGCAGGGGCTACAGGTGAGCAGTTACAGTCTTACTTCCAAAATGTCTGGGCGATAGGGGCAATGACACTGGTATTTGTACTTATGGCTCTGTCGATGTTTGGGCTTTTTACCATTCAACTTCCCTCGTTCATACAGTCTAGACTCAACGCTGAGTCACAAGGTATGAAGGGTGGTAGTTTTATCCCTGTCTTTTTATTGGGGATGATATCTGCGCTTATCTTGGGTGCCTGTGTTTCCCCTGTGCTTATCTCATTTCTTTCAGTAGCTATCTCTACTTCAGATGCAACACTAGGAGCCTTAACGATGTTCTCTCTAGCTCTTGGAATGGGAGTACCACTCATTGCACTTGGTTTTGGAGCAGGGTATCTCATACCAAAGGCTGGTATGTGGATGGACAAAGTAAAGTATTTCTTTGGTGTACTCCTCTTAGGTGTAGCTATAGAGATATTTTCTAACCTTGAACTAGTCAATCCGCTTTTTCTTTGGGGCACATATGCTGTAGGTATCGCTGTTTATTTGGGTGCGACACAAGGATTGAGCAGTGAGAGTAATGGTTGGGCAAAACTTCAAAAAGCAGTAGCAACAGTACTTCTTATCTGGGGGACTATTCTTATGGTCGGTGCTGGGTATGGTGAGCAAGATATTTGGCATCCTTTACCTAAAACTGTTGTGAATGTCGTTGGTGGTGGGGATGGGAAACCCAAACTTTCTGGGGCGATGCCATTTGAAGAGATACCGAACATTACTGCGTATGACATCAAAAGACGTCAGGCGATGGATGAAGGGAAAACAATGATCATGTTTTTTCATACAGACACCTGTCCTGTCTGTAAGCATCTACGCGATACAACATTTAAAGACCCAAAAGTACAACAGATACTTAGAGATAAGTATATTGCTGTGAGTGTCAATATGACACCTAAAAAGAGTGAGAAAGCCCAAAGGCAGATGGAAGAACTTAAAAAGAAATTTGGCATCTTTGGCCCTCCAGGTTTTGTGTTTATCGACAGTGATGGGCAAGAGATGAAAGATGAACAGTTTTATGGCTATCAAGA
>DRQB01000180.1 GCA_011330645.1 Campylobacterota bacterium
CATGCCTGAGTACAGCAAAGAGAAACTTACCAACTTACTACTCGCTAGAATACAAAAAGAGAGTGAAAAACCCATAGGATTATGGCTGCAAGGTGTTCTAAACAAAAAGCTCATAGCTATCATTTTAGAGCAGTCAAAGAGTAGGGTGAAAATAGAAAAAGAACTAAACAGAAAAGAGATAAACAAACTCGTACACACCATCAAAAACCTTAAACTCAGCGTCAATGACACCAAAGGCTTCAAAGGTGCGGAAGTAGCCACAGGAGGCATAGACACCAGCGAAGTAAACCCACAAACCATGGAGTCAAAACTCGTAGACAATCTTTTCTTTGCAGGAGAGATACTTGATGTGGATGGCGACAGGGGAGGGTTTAATTTTCATTGGGCTTGGGTGACTGGGTTGAAGATAAATCATAACAAAGGAAACTGCATAATATGAAAAATTTTGGGTACATACTCCTTGCTATAATTTTAATACTTGAAGCTTATATTATATACACTACTGGAACATTCCAATATAAAGGTATGTATAAAGAACTTGCCAATCCTGAAAAAACAATAATTAGTTTATTATTTATGATTCTAGCATTTGGAATATTTTATTTACTTTTTAAATATAGAAATTCTAATGAATCTGAAAAATAGTCTTTTAGTTTGCTGTAGATTTGGTTGAGGGGGGGGGTGCTGTAGGGTGTTGTGCCCTCACAACACCGCTAGTTGGCATACAATAAAAATTTAAAATTGTTATTTGAATATTGTGGTGTTGTAAGGGTACAACACCCTACGGATTATTTCGAATTTTTCTTATCTCTTGCTAATCTTTTTCTCACCACTGGATCCAAAGACTTCTTACGAATTCTAATAGACTCTGGTGTAATTTCAACAAGCTCATCATCTTCTATCCATTCCATCGCAGACTCTAGTGTGATCTGTCTTGGCGTTACAAGTTTAATAGCTTCATCTGCACCAGAAGTTCTCATGTTTGTGAGTGCTTTTCCTTTAAGTGGGTTCACATCTAAGTCACCTGGTCTTGCAGACTCACCGATAACCATACCTGAGTATACTTTGTCTTGTGGCTTAATGAACATAATTCCACGAGACTGAAGGTTAAAGATAGAGAAGGCTACGGCTTCACCATCATCCATAGATACCAATGCACCTGGTGTTCTAGACTCAACAGTACCTGAATATGCTCTGTACTCTAAGAATGAGTGGTTCATGATACCTTCACCTTTAGTGTCAGTCAAGAACTCTGAACGGAAACCAATAAGTCCACGTGCAGGAATTTCAAATTCAAGTCTTACTGTACCGTCTGGCATAGGGTTAAGAGAAGTCATGTTCGCTTTTCTTTTTCCTAGTTTTTCAATGGCAACACCTTGGAACTCTTCTGGCACATCTACAACTAGGTGCTCAAATGGCTCCATTTTCACACCATTTTCTTCTTTAGTAACAACTTCTGGACGTGCAAGCATAAACTCGAAACCTTCACGTCTCATGTTTTCTGCCAAAATACCAATTTGAAGTTCACCCCTACCAGAAACTTTGAAAGACGCATCTCCCATAGGTTCCATACGCATAGCGATGTTTGTTTCCATCTCTTTTTCAAGACGCTCTTTGATTTTGTTTGAAGTCACGTGCTTACCTTCTTGTCCAGCCAAAGGTCCGTTGTTTACAGACATAATAACCGATAGTGTAGGCTCTTCAACGTGCATAGGGTCAAGTGCAACTGGGTTTACAGGGTCACATACTGAGTCACCCACATCAATGTCGTTAAATCCAGCAATAGCAACAATATCTCCAGCCTCTGCTTCATCGATATCGATACGCTCAAGCCCTTTAAATCCGATAAGTTTAGAAACTCTTGATTTAGACTTAGAACCATCTGCTTTTACAAGAAGGTACTCATCACCTTTTTTCACTTTACCGTTAAAGATACGTGTAATACCGATACGTCCAACAAAGTTGTCAGAGTCAAGTGTAAATACTTGTGCTTGTGTGTCTGCATCTGGTGAACCTACAGGGTAAGGTACTTTTGTCAAGATAGCTTCAAAAAGTGGCGTCATATCTTTACTTTCGTCTTCCATTTCCCATTTTGCATATCCATCACGTGCTGCTGCATAAAGTACTGGGAATTCAAGTTGGTCTTCGTTTGCATCAAGTGCTACTAGAAGGTCAAATACTTCGTCCATAACTCTGTCTGGCTCTGCACCGTCTTTATCGATTTTGTTGATAACAACTACGGGGATAAGACCAAAAGCAATCGCTTTTTTCAAAACGAATTTAGTTTGAGGCATAACACCCTCTTGTGCATCAACAAGAAGAAGTACACCATCTACCATTTTAAGCACACGCTCAACTTCACCACCAAAATCGGCGTGACCTGGAGTATCGATGATGTTAATCTTGTGATCACCATAGGTAATAGCAGTGTTTTTAGAAAGAATGGTAATTCCTCTTTCTTTTTCGATAGCATCAGAGTCCATCGCTCTCTCTTCTACCTCTTGGTGTGCTTCGAAAGTTCCTGATTGTTGGAGAAGTTCGTCTACGAGTGTTGTTTTACCGTGGTCAACGTGCGCGATAACGGCAATGTTTTTAATTTTTTGCATAATATTTCCTGAAATTAAGGGATGAACCTTATAAATTTGCGCGAATTATACCCAAAACTTACTATAGTATAGATTTTTCTTATGTTTTGTATATTTTTTTGGTGTTGTAAGGGTACAACACCCTACAAGGACAACCCATAAATTTCATGGTAGGTTTTCATCGCATAGCGGTCTGTCATAGCGGCGATATAGTCTGCGATGACACGCTCAACTTTACGTGTCTCAAACAGCTCTTTTTGGTGTGGGGGCAAAAGGTCATTGTCATCTCTAAAAGCTTTGTAGAGACCTTTGATACACTGTTTTCCTGCGTACATTTTTCTAGCTATCTTTTCATGTTTATAAAGTTTTTTGAGCAAAAGTTTTTTAAGCACTTTAAGCTGGGTGGCTGTCTCTTTTGAAAAACCAACAGGGAGCTTTTCTTTTGCATCTAATGTAACACAAATAGGATTTGACTGACGATATTTTTTGGCACCCTCTTTAGAATTTTCTATAAAATCTTCCACAAGCAGCTTAATAAGCCCCGCCACAAAACGATGACGGTAAAGTTTTTCACCTCTATGCACACCTTCACGTTGTACCATCTCGTCAACTCGTAAACAAAGCGGATCTTGAAGCAGGTCATCAAAGGTGATGAGTCCGTACTTGATACCATCATCAATATCATGAGACGTATAGGCTATCTCATCGGCATGGTCAACTACCATGGCTTCTAGGCTAGGGTGTTTGTCTAAATTAAAACGCTCATCTAGTTCTTCTAAAAAAGGTTTTTTGTAAGGATAAGAGTGTTTCATCACACCTTCTAACGTAGCAAAGGTGAGATTAAGCCCATCAAAGTTTTTGTAGCGTTTTTCCAGTTTGGTCAGTACTCTAAAGGACTGAAAATTATGCTCAAACCCTAAAGCTCTACCGTCGGCTTTAAGTTGTCTGTCAAGCTCATCTCCACCTACATGTCCAAAAGGGGTATGTCCCAAGTCATGAGAGAGCGCGATGACTTCTGCCAGGGTTTCGTTAAGTTCCAACATACGTGAAAGCGTACGTCCTATTTGGGAAACTTCAAGTGAATGAGTAAGGCGTGTGCGAAAGTAGTCGCCCTCGTGATTGAGAAAAACCTGTGTCTTATACTCCAAACGTCTAAATGATGAACAGTGTAGCACTCTGTCTCGGTCTCTTGCATAAGGGTCTCTAAAATCTTCTTCAAAACCAAAAAAACGTTCATTGGGTTGCATTGTATGCCTTTAGTAAATATTGCTATAATTGTAGCAAATAAACATAGCATGGTAGGTGAGTCAAATGGAAAAAACAACAATGTACCAGATAGAATACGAAAAACCAAAAGTGACGCTTTTACAAGAGTCTGGACTCGGTGTGGCTGAAATTGCAGCACGTACCTGTTATGACTCTTTTGAAAACTCTGAAAATGCTTGTGTCAAACGTGCGATGGAACATTTGGATACAGATGCCATTAACAGCATTGATGATTCTAATTTACTTGCGAATCTTGCTTGGGTACACCACCATCACTCTATCATAGAACATGCAACCCTTTCATACTTGGTACAAGGTACATCAAGAGGGGTACTTCAAGAACATGCACGCCATAGACTACAGGCTATTTCTGTACGTTCAACACGTTACACTATGTCTTCAGTGATTAATGCTTTTGTTGCTTCGCTTGAAAGTGAAAATGGCTTTGCCTTCTTTTTAGAAAAAGTACTTGGACTCCATCTGTTTGTCGTTACAGATAAAACATATCTTGCTATTGAAATCAAAGCGATTTATGATAAATTAATGTTTCAATACCAAAGAGATGCTGATTTTCTTAAAAATGCTGTTGCCAAATCTTCTTTACCTTTTATAGAAGAGTGTAAGGGCGACAGTCAAACCCTCTACAATGCGTTACAAATGGGTAAGAAAAAAAGAAATGTAGGTGATGGCTTTAAACACATTGTCTCAGATAACTGGAAAGTAGACATGGTCGTTACCTTTAACATTAGAAGTCTTAAAAACTATTTTGATTTACGTGATTCCGGTGCAGCATGGTTCCAAATACAATGGCTCGCACAGAAAATGAAAGAAGTCACACCTGTAAAATACTTGAAACTCATAGACAAAGAGTATAAAAATAGCTAAGCCAACTATTACCTCCAAGGAAAATAACTTAGCTATAATGACAAAAAATATTTGGGGAAATACTTTGCACACTTTAAAAACATTTTTTTTCATACTTCTTATACAAACGGGGCTTGCTGCCCAAGTACTTAGTTTAGAAAATATCTCTATCAATATTGAAAATACACTCCAAACCCGTTTAAAGGGTAAAAATAAAAATATTGTACACAATATTTATGCACAAACAGCCTATAAACCTGTATGGATTGGTCAAGATAATCAAGCAAAGATGAGTCAACTTATAGATGCACTTAAAGACCCTTTGTTTAATTATAAAAATAAATCTTTTGACCAAAAAGCGATAAGACGACTTTTCTTCCAACTTGATAATGGAGAAATCACTCCCTCAAAAAAAGCAGCTGTCTATGCAAGACTTGATGTGATGCTTTCTAACTCATTTGTACGCTTGGTTCGCTTTATAGTGCAAGGAGATGTTGATTGGGGATTGGTACAAAAAAAACTCAAAGGACTTGAAAAAAGTGATGATATTACAGCACGATGGGAAATGACACCTAAAAGTTTTCCCAATGCCAATGACGTTGCCTCTGCTGCAATCAATGGTAATATACGTGACTACTTAACTTCTCTCATCCCAATGGAAAAACGCTATAGAAAACTTGTAAAACTTTTAAAAAATTATCGTATCATGAATAAATTTCCAAAGATACCTTACAGTAATAAGATATACAAACTTGGTGACAGCAATAGCCGTATTGAGATGATTAAAAAACGTCTGCAAATTTCTGGAGATTACCCAAGAAATGCACCTATTGACTCTAAGTTTGACCCAGCATTAAGACAAGCTGTACTTACCTATCAGAAACGTTATTTGCTAAAGATTACTGGTACTATTGATAAAACAATGACATATTATTTAAATCAACCTGCGAAAAAAAATATACAGGCGATTATGACCAATTTGGATAAAACAAAACTCTATCCTAAATCTTTTGAAGAAGAGTATGTTGAAGTGAATATTCCTGATTTTAATCTTAGATATTATCAAGATGGGGTTCAACTTATAAAAATGGGTTTAGTAGTAGGGCGTATAGACAGACCTACACCACTTTTTTCAAATGCGATTCGCTATATGGTACTTAATCCTACATGGACAATACCTGATAACCTTATTAAAAGGGATTTGATACATGTATTAAGAGAAAATCCTATGTATTTAGAAGAAAATAATATCCATGTTTTTTCTGGAAATAAAGAGATTCAAATCACACAAGAGATGCTTGACCCCTATGAAACAAGTAAAAAACGTGTACCTTACCGTTTTGTACAATTCCCCGGTGATAATAATGCCCTTGGACGTATAAAATTTATGTTTCCAAATAAATATGCTGTTTATTTGCATGATACTGATAATAAATCACTACTTTCACGTCGATACAAAATCTATAGTTCTGGATGTATGCGTGTAGAAAAACCTTTTGACCTTATGAATATACTTCTTGAACATGCCAAAGGGTCTTACTCACAAAGTGATATAGAAGAGATACTTGCAAGCAATGAACCTACTACTATTAAACTTTCAAAGGCTATTCCTGTACATATACTCTATTTTACAGTCTATGAAGAAGATGGCTTAGCCTACTTTAAAAATGATATCTATCTTTACGATAAAATCATAGAAGAATCCGTACAAGGACATAAAAAACCTACTTTTAGTATTCCTAAAAACCGTATGATTTCTGTAAAAAAACAGGGGACTAAACCTTTAGCAAATTAAGGCTTGTTTTTACGCATCTTTACGCGCTGAAGATGTGTAAGAGCTATCGCCATAGCATCGGTAATATCTAAAGGCTTTATCTCTTTTTTAATACCATAAAGTCTTTTTACCATAAAGGCGACTTGTTCTTTAGTTGCCTTACCATTGCCAGTCACTGCTTTTTTTACCTGCAGTGCTGTATATTCATGAAAAAATCCTACTTCTTGAAGTATCTTTAAACACAAAGCTCCCCTAAATTGTGCAAGCTTAATCACAGACTTTGGATTAAACGCAAAAAAGATATCTTCAATAGCAACTTCATCTACTTTGTGTGTCTTTAAAATAAGGTCAATTCCTTCTACAAGCTCTACCATCTGGGCTTGTAACTCTTTTTCTTTCATTTTAAGTAAACCTGCTTCAACAAGTGAAAAGTTTTTCCCATTCCAATCTATGATACAATAGCCTAAATTACGGCTTCCTGGGTCTATTCCTAGTATTTTCATTCACACCTTTGTTCACATAGTGAATAAAACTATTCAACTATCTTTTCTAACGCTATTTTAGCTTAAATTGGCTAAAATGTCACAAGTTATTCACATTAAGATTTTAAACTTAGTTTATATGTGAAAAATAAAAAGGAATAGTGTATGAATATTGGACAAAAAGTACTTTTTGAACTTAAAAAAGAGATTTCAGAAATAGAATATGAAAGGTATATTAAAAAACTTGTTTATGATTCTAAACGTTCACGATCAAATATAGTCTATTTCTCTGCTCCCAACATGTTAGTTGCAAAATGGGTAAAAACAAAATATACAGATAAACTGATACATTTATTCGAACTACAAAATCAGGTAAAACCAGAACTGGAAATCACTGTAGGATTGCAAACAAAACAGACACCAGCAACTGTGGTGAAACATGTAAATGATAAAAGTACTTCAAAAAGTACCTATTTGAACCCCTCACTTACCTTTGAAAGTTTTATTGTAGGCGATTCCAATCAATTTGCCTACACTACTGCAAAATCTGTTGCTGAAAAACCTGGAAAACAATACAACCCTCTCTTTATTTATGGAGGTGTAGGATTGGGGAAAACCCATTTATTACAAGCTATTGGTAATTACCATATAGACTTGGGAAAAACTGTCATATATACAACGCTTGAACAGTTTATGAATACCTTTACTTCTCATCTTCGTTCACAAACTATGGATAGATTTAGAGATAAATTTAGAGAATGTGATTTATTACTCATAGATGATATTCAATTTTTAAGCAGAAAAGAACAAACCCAAGAAGAATTTTTTCATACCTTTAATGAACTCTATAATGCCAATAAACAAATAGTCATTACAGCAGATCGTGCCCCAAATAAAATTGCTGGATTAGTAGATAGACTACGTACACGTTTTGAGTGGGGACTCATGGCTGATATTCAACCTCCAGGACTTGAAACGAAAATAGCCATTATTCAAAAAAAATGTGAACTTGACGGGATTAAACTTAACAATGAAATTGTTAATTTTATTGCCACACATATGGGTGATAATATACGTGAAATTGAAGGAACTATTATTAAATTAAATGCTCTTTCTTCTATGCTCAATCAAGAGATAACATTAGATTTTGCACAAAATGCCATTAAAGATCAACTCAAAGAGAAAAAAGATAATGTAACCATTGATGATATCGTTAAAATTGTATCAAAAGAGCTTAATATAAAACCTTCTGATATCAAATCAAAAAAACGTACAAAAATGGTTGTAAATGCAAGAAGAACTGCTATCTATTTAGCAAGAAACCTTACTCCAAATTCTATGCCTCAAATTGCACTTTACTTTGGAATGAAAGATCATACAGCAATTTCTCATGCTATGAAAAAAATCAACGAAATTATAGATAATGACGAAAATTTTAAAGTCTTACTGGAAGAACTTTCAAATAAAGTACATACAGATACCCAAAACACAAATACATAAAGAAAGTTTAATGATAAATGAAATAAAGCATACCTCTAAAAACTTGAATAAAAAAAAGATATAATTTTAATAGTGAAGAAATGTGAATAGTTATCACTGCTAATTATTCTAACAAACAACGATAATCTGGGTACTAAAGTAGTTTTTCACAGTTTCATGTCAAACTACTACTATCTAC
>DRQB01000181.1 GCA_011330645.1 Campylobacterota bacterium
CCAAAAATACCCCAGTCTACAGAAGTAAATGCTGAGTTCATTAACGACCTCTTGGTGGCATTTTTAAGTGTAGATTTTTGACTGCTTTACGAACATCAGACATAAACTTCACTCCAGGGTCGGACTTGTTTGTTCTGTAACCTTTGTCTTTCTCTAACCACAATGAAGTGCTTTCCATTTGTTTGTACTCATGGTGTCCTATAAGATACTCGATGCTAGGGTATTTGGCTTTGAGATATTTAACCAATTCGATATTTGCTCTACGTTGTGCAGGGGTAAGGTCATCTTTTTTGTTGCCTTTCCCTCCTACATTCTCTACACCAATACTGGAGTAATTCAGCCCTATGACATGGCGTGCCATCCAATCTTCTGGCATCAAACGATAGATAGTCCCATCTCGTGCGACTAAAAACTGTGCAGAGACATTGAGTAAAGAAGCCTTGGCGATGTCTTTTCTGTCAGTGAGCAGTCTTTGAGGCTTAAGGCGGTGAAAAGATTTATCAAAGTCCATCTCTGCTGTCCAGTGCAGTACAATGATTTTAGGAACTATTTTGATGTTCTTTACCGTTTTCCCATAATGTTGCTTGATGTACGATTTTGTCATCGCTATACGTTCTGCTCCAAAGTCTATAGGTTTGTCAATAATATGCAAAGGTTGTATGGGCTTTGTTGCACAGGTTCTTTTGGGTGCAGACTCCGTGGCACAAGCCAGCAGTGAAAATAGTGTGAGTGAAAGGAAAAAAAGTCTTATCATTGATGTGTCCTAAAAAGTATATAAACTTATTTTATCTAATCTTCGGTTTGATTTTGATGTCCAAGAATTATTATATTTTATTATAAATAAAGATTTATTTTTATTTAAGTTATATAGGAATATAATTTGTTAATTGATAACTTTTTTCTTTTAAATAAAATTATCATTAAATATTCATTAGCATGAAAAAATGCAAAGGAGGTACCTCATAAAAAATAGCATTATTTTAGACTACGCACGCTCTATTTACCCTATTGAACCCTCTGAATAACCTAGGCGTTCACAACATCTCTAGCTTTTGTCTAGGCTAGGCACTCTTTTGAAACCCTAGCCGTAGCTAAGGTGAAAAAGAGTAACAACGCATAGGCGAAAGCTAGTGATGCCCGAAGGGGTGGGCTTTGCAAACGCAATCTTGCACAAGATATTTACTTCATCTTAGCTATGGCTAGGACTTGTAAATCTCTTGAACAATCTTACATTTGCAAAACCCATTGTGAATGTCTAGGTTATTCAGAGGGTTCAATTATACAAAAGGAGAAAGAAAATGAGACGATGGAAAGAAACAATACTTTTAATGGCAGGTACACTCTTTGTACATGCCCAACCGCTGGGTTTACCGCCTGTCCCTATTCCTGCAGATAACCCTCAAACAGAAAATAAAATAAAACTTGGTGACACCCTCTTTCATGATGCACGCTTTAGTGCTGATGGGAAAGTAAGCTGTTCAACCTGTCATGCAAAAGAGAAAGCTTTTACAGACCATTTACCTGTATCCAAAGGTTTTAGCGATATGCAAGGGACACGTATGGGAACACGAAGTGCCCCTACTGTGATTAATGCAGCATACTATACTTCTTTGTTTTGGGATGGACGTGTGCCGAGTTTAGAAGAACAATCCAAATTTCCCCCAATCAATCCCGTTGAGGGTGGTTTACACTCATGGGATCATCTTGTAGATATGCTTAAAAAAAATGATGACTATGTCAAAGCCTTTCATGATGTATTTGGGGTAAAAAAAGAAGACATAGGCATAGAACATTTTGCCAAAGCCATCGCAAGTTTTGAACGAACCGTTATTTCTGGTAATTCAAAGTTTGACAGATATATGTATGGTGGAGAAAAAGATGCCCTAAATGACGCAGAAAAAAGAGGTCTAAAAGTGTATTTGGAACAGGGGCGTTGTGTCTCTTGTCATACTATCAGCCAAACACATGCACTTTTTACTGACAACCAGTTTCATAACATCGGTGTAGGCTTTAAAGCACTCAAAGGGAAGTCTGAAGCAGTAGCCTCCGAATATATAAACCGACTCAAAGCGCATGAAAAAGCTGTAGCCAAAGACAAAGGCAATGTGAAAAATCTCGCAGCAGATGAGTTGGTACTTTCAGAAAAAAGATTTTCAGAGCTAGGCAGAATGGCAATCACCCATGAGAGTGATGAGATGGCAGCCTTTAAAACGGTAACCTTGCGTAACATTGCCAAGACTGCTCCCTATATGCATGATGGAAGTCTAGAAACACTTGAAGATGTAGTTACCTGGTATAACCTGGGAGGAAAACTCAAAGAGAGTGACCCCACTACCCCATTTTTAGATGGAGGTATGCGACCACTTGAGCTTAGTAAAGAACAAGAGAAAGATTTGGTAGCATTTTTAAAAGCACTTACCTCACCCCAATATGCAAATGTAAAGGATGGAAAATGAAAAGAAGAGACTTTATAAAATCATCTGGAGCCATGCTTGCTGGTGCTATCTTGCCTGTAAGTATTGTCGAGGTAGTACAGGCAGAAAATGCGCCTAAAGGTAGTGAAGATTTTACCTTTGCTTTCATTTCAGACTCACATCTGCAACAGATAAAAGGTACTAAATTTGTAAGAAACTGGGATATGGGGCTTAAAAAAGCGGTGGCAGAGTGTAACCTCATGAACCCAAGACCTGACTTTATCCTCTACGGTGGTGACTTAGGTCAGCTAGGAAAAGCTGCTGAGATAGACCATGGTGCAGAGATACTCTCTGCATTGCACTCCCCTATGCGTATGATGTTGGGAGAGCATGATTATTACTATGATTTAGGAGAACACTGGTCTAAACGTTTTGGAGATAAATACTATAGTTTTGACCATAAAGGAGTGCACTTTATTGTACTTAACAGTATCTTGACAGATGAAGCATGGATACATAAATGGAAAACACCAGAAGAACGCATGAGTACCATGGCAGGACTAGATGACCCCAATGGTTCACCTTTTATGGTAGGAAAATCACAAAGGGCATGGCTCAAAAACGATTTGAGCAAGATTGCCAAAGAGACACCTATCGTGGTATTTTCACACTCCCCTTTACAAAAAATATATAAAGGATGGAACTTCTGGACAGATGATGCCGAACTCATACAAGAGATGTTAAAACCTTTTGATAAAGTCAATGTCATTTATGGACACGTACATCAGATACAATACAATCAAATAGGAAACATTGCCTTTAATTCGGTGATGTCTACCGCGTGGCCTTGGCCTTACCCATCAACCTATAAACAAGCAAAACAATACCTTCCAAAAATGACCATAGAGATGAATAGAGCTGATCCCTTTTTTGAAAGAGATGCTACAGGTTGGCAGTTTATTGATATACACAGTGGAAGGGTTGACTTAAACTATCAACTCCCACACAATAAAAACCGTACCATTGCATTTAATGAAAAATCAGGAAAACCTGAAGATACCAAATATCAACAAGGCGACAAAATACCGCCTCAAAAACATTACTAGGAGAAGACCATGAAAACATCTATAATCCTCATACTCTTAGGCACATTATTGGGAGGTACTTCGACGCTTATGTCCGATGAATTTACCCAAAAGGACTTAAAGGTATGGAAAACAGAATATGACAGTGTGGTGAAAGAGGGAAGAAAAGTCTTTACCGATAATACCTTGGGAACAAACACAGTCACCTGCAACGAGTGTCATCCCAATGCATCCAACACCCACCCAGAGACCTACCCTAAGTTTCAAAAACAGTTAGGGAAAGTAGCTACCATAGCGGAAATGATAAATTGGTGTATCGCCAATCCACTAGAGGGAAAAAGAATGGCGCTGGATGATGCACGTATGACTGCGCTGATTAGTTATATCACAGAAGAGAGAAAAGGGGTAAAACTGGCCCCTGGAAAACACTAATACGTAAACAATCAGGAGGTCTTTTAGCCCTCCTGTTCGTCACTTTTATGTTTTTCACCTACGAGTATCCAAACAACGACCAACATCGGCAGACTTAAAGCCAACAGATAAGAAGGAATATGCAGTAAATCATGGCGATTGAGATATAAAAAACCTAAGATAAGTATAGCGTAGGCTCCTAACCGATAGATGGAAAGTGCTGCTTTTGTGTCTTTAAGTGTCTGACCAAGACTTCTACGATTTTCTTTGAGGTTCTTACGTTCATCTTTCAGCACTTCAACTAAAGGCTTTTCTTCCTCTTGCTCTATTTCTTCGCTATAAAGATCATAAGGGTCTTCAAGTTGGTCGATGACATCTTTAGAATCATCGATGGTAATGATATTATGTTCCACTCTTGCATCCACCATACGCTGATAACTTTTCATAGAAGCCAACATCACAAGTGATGCAGAAATGAAACCTATCTGGGTATTCCAAAGCACTTTAATATCAAAAAATATTATAGAAATAAGCACAACAATAATATCGACAATAACGAGTGTTTTTAAGATTTGGCTACTAATCTTCGTCATCATCTTCCATATCATATTTTTTCTGTAACTCTTGGTTTTTCTTATAGTTATAACGTGGGTCATTTGCCAACTCATCGAGTGATGCTTTCTGCTTAGCATAGGCTTTATAGACATTAAGTACTGCTGCACCTATCCCGATAATCACTCCTATCCAAAGTGTCCACCATGCACCTGTGAGTTTTTGTAACCCTATCCCAATAGCCACACCAATAAGCACGGCTACCACCATAGAAATCCCAAGGCTAAGTCCATCGGCTGCATTGATTATTTTTTTGAGTTTTGGTTCTTCTTGTTTCATCTCTAGCCTCTCAATGAGGGCTTCAATACCCTACATTTTTAATTTTAATTTTTAATTTTTAATTTCACGAAGTGTCTCATACGCAGCTTTAATCGCCATATCTATCATCTCATCAGTAATGGCTGCACAAATAAACCCAGTCTCATACGATGAACATGCAAGATAGACACCCCGGTCCAACATCCCTTTATGGAACTTGGCAAACATCTCTGTGTCATTATTACAGGCATCTGCGAAGTTTTTGACTGGTTTGTCTGAAAAGAAGAAACCAAACATACTTCCACGGACATCTGTGACCATCGGTACATTGACTGCGGCGGCTGCTTTGGCAAAACCATCTACCAGTTTTTTGGCTTTGTTTGCGAACTCTACATACATGGATGGATTGGCTTTGAGTTTACGTAAGCTTGTCAGTCCTGCTGCCATGGCTACAGGGTTTCCTGACAGTGTTCCTGCTTGATATACTGGTCCTTCAGGTGAAAGATGAGACATAATGTCTGCACGTGCACCAAAGGCACCTACAGGCATCCCTGCACCAATAACCTTACCTAAAGTAACCATATCTGGCTTCACTTTTGAAATCCCCTGTGCTCCAGTAAGAGAAGCTCTAAATCCTGACATCACCTCATCAAATATCAGTAAAGCACCATACTTGTCACAAAGTGTTCTAAGCCCTTCTAAAAAGCTCTCATCTGCAGGGACAAGTCCCATATTACCCGCAATTGGCTCGATGATGACACAGGCGATGTCACCTTTGGCATCTTCAAAACATTTTTCTACTGAAGCCATATCATTGTAGGTAGCCAAAAGTGTATGTTTTGTAAGGTCAGCAGGTACACCTGGGCTAGAGGGGCTTCCAAAAGTTGCCAGTCCTGAACCTGCTTGCACAAGAAGTGAGTCTGAGTGCCCATGGTAGCAGCCTGTAAATTTAAGAATGTTATCACGTCCTGTGACACCACGTGCCAGACGGATGGCTGACATAACGGCCTCAGTACCAGAGCTTACAAAACGTACTTTATCCATACTGTCAAACATAGTAACTATCTCTTGAGCAAGTTCTGTCTCTACTGTAGTAGGTGCTCCAAAGCTAAGTCCACGTTTTACTGCGTCTATCACAGAAGCTTCAATATCTGCATCACAATGACCAAAAATAAGTGGTCCCCAGCTTTGTACAAAGTCAATATATTTGTTTCCATCGATATCAAAAAGGTATCCGCCCTCTCCACGTGCTATGAATGGTGGCGTGCCTTCTACCCCTGAAAATGCACGTACTGGAGAGTCAACACCCCCTGGTATTACTTTATATGCTGCGTCAAATGCTTCTATACTTTTGTCATATGCCATGTTTCTTAATCCTCGTTATGTATAATTACATGGATTATACACAAAAGAGCATAAATAGGAGAAAGTCATCAGAAACATTAAAGCATTCTTTCTTACTTTACTGCTGTATGTGTTACTCGTACTCATATTTTATTTTGTATTCAATCAAAAAATCATCTTTCCTTCTTCTCAAAGCAAAGAAGTTAAAATCACACTTAATATACAAGACTTTGAGCCATCACAACCTGCAGAGCTACAATCAAGCATCGAAAGTGACCAGCAAGCCTTAGCTGAAGCCACTAAAAAATTATTTGAAAAGATAGCAGATGCAGAGCCAACAGAACCCGAACCTCCTACAAAAGAGGTAACCAAAGAGATATTTGAAAAAATAGCCAAAGCAAGTAAGGCAGTCTCCTTACAGTCAACCACAGAAGAAGCCATCGAAAAAGCCAAACTGGCGAAAATGGAACAAAAAAGACTTGAAGTACAAAAAAAAGAACAAGAAGCCTTAGCTAAGGCAAAAGCCCAAGCAGATGAAAAAGCACGCCTTGAAAAACTTGAACAGACACGCATCAATGCACTTGCCATAGCAACAGCTAAAGAGAAAGCCAAACTTGCGCTCATAGAACAAGAAAGGCTCAAAAAAGAGAAGAAAAAACAAGAGGCACTCACTAAAGCGCTCAAAAAGAAACAAGAGAAACGCAAAAAACAAAAACTTGCAAAAGCACATAAGAAAAAACTTCATAAACAAAAGTTAGCACAAAAGAGACAAGCATCTAAAAAACAAAAAAGGTCGAAAAAACATTCTAAAGACCCACTTGCCAATGCGATTATGTCAGCAAGTACCTCCGTACGCCCCAGAAGATCAAAACGCCCTGCAATGCGGATGATAAAACAATTTTATGGCTCAGAATTTAACGCCTTTACTCCCACACAGAAAAAATTTATAGAAAAAAACTTAGGAAGTATTTACCGTATTACACAACGTACATTGACACGCAATGGTTATCCACGAGTAGCCGCAAGAACCCACCAACAAGGTACACAAATTGTTACGTTCTACCTTCATCCCAATGGTGCTATCTCAGGACTCAGACTCAAAAAACGTGTCGGATATGCCTCTTTGGATAAAAATACAATAAAAGTCATACGTATCGCCTATAAAGACTATCCTCGTCCAAAAACAAAAACAAAAATTACTTTTTATGTCGAGTATAGTTTATTCTAAATGTTCCTCTAGTATAATAATCATAATAATAAAGGTTTAAAATGAGACATCTTGTACGTAAACTAGGATACTTTCAGGTTATGTTGCTTATAACCTTATCTGCTGTTATCTCGGCAGAAGTGCTTGCTTATGCCATTATTAAAATTTTTTCGTTCCCTTATCCTCTCCCTTCTACGCCTATAGTGACTTTTTTAGTCACAGCTATATTGGCACCCTTTATTTCATGGCCTCTTCTTGAGCTACTCTTTTCTCTTGATAAAATGGAACAAAAAATGAATGATTTGGCAACCTATGATTCTATGACAAAATTA
>DRQB01000182.1 GCA_011330645.1 Campylobacterota bacterium
GACTCATGGAAAGCGCGGCAACGAGTGGATTGACATAGCCTAGCACTGCAAGTGGTACAGCTATGACATTATACAACAATGAAAACCCTAAATTTTCTTTGACGGCACGAAAGGTACGATGAGAGATTTTATAGGCTTCATAAATACTTTCTGGTTTTTCATCTAAAAGAACGACATCACTCACATTGATTGCAACATCTGCACCATTGCCCATAGCAATAGCAATATCTGAGGAAGCAAGTGCAATAGCATCATTAATACCGTCACCTACCATAACAACCACATCACCTTTTTGATGGCGCTTTTGGATAAAATAGGCTTTGTCTTGAGGTAAAAGTTTTGCTTCTATATGGCTAATACCCACTTGTTTGGCTACTTTCTGGGCACTTTTTTCATGGTCCCCTGTAAGCATCACCACTTCTATCCCTAAATCTTGTATATTTTTAATGGCTTTAGCTGCCCCTTGGCGTATGGTATCTGTAAGTTCAAAACGTGCTACAAGTGTATTGTCAATGGCAAAGAAAAAGAGTGTGTTCTCTGAATCTGTATGAATATCTAGTCCATGTTCATGAAGCAGTAAGCCATTGCCTCCTAAAAGTTTTTGTTGCCCATAGGTGGCAGTTATCCCTTTTGCTTCAATACTTTTAACAGCATTGAGTGTACAGGGTGTGAGTGTCTCATAGTGAGTTTCGAGATACCTCTTAATACCTTTCGAGATAGGATGGTTAGAACTATTTACCAACGCTAAAAGTAGTGAGGGATCAAAGTTTTCATAGATGTCCGTATGTACAACAGAAGGTTTTCCTTCTGTGATTGTGCCTGTTTTGTCAAGTGCGAGTACATTGGATTTTGCCATAGTCTCTAAAAAAGTAGCTTCTTTAAAAAGGATATTACGTTTGGCAGCTATGCCTATGCCTACCAATGTTGCCATAGGCGTAGCCAAACCTAGGGCACAGGGACAAGCGATGACAATAACAGAGATACCTATAATCAGTGCTTGTTCAAAACTTCCTGCAAATAGATACCAGCCAACAAAAGACAGAAGGGCAATCAGCAGAATGATAGTAGAAAAATACCCTGATATGGTATTGGCAAGTTGTTCAATACGTGGTTTTTTCGTGATTGATTCTTCTAGAAGATTGATAATGGAGGAGAGGAGTGAGGAAGAAGCATCTTTACTCGCTTTGTAATGGATAACAGAGTCTAGGCAGAGAGACCCAGAAAGTATTTCATCTCCTTTTGTCTTATAAATGGGTTCATTCTCACCCGTGAGTGAAGATTCATCAAATGAGGCTTCTCCTGAGTAAACGATTCCATCAATTACTACTTTTTCGCCAGGTTTGAGTTCTATCATATCCCCAATACACACATTTTCGACTGAGACCAAAGATTTTACACCTTCTTGTATGGTGGTAACTTCAGTAGGCGTACTCCCCATAATGCTGTCTAGTGTGTCGACCGCAGATTTTTTACTCAGTACCTCAAGGTATTTACCCACAAGTACAAAGGTGATTATCATCACCACCGAGTCAAAATAGACCTCACCTTTTTGTGTAATCATGGCATAAATGGAGTAGACATAAGCAGACAAGGCACCGGAGGCGACAAGCGTGTCCATATTTACAATATGATTTTTATAGCCATAATAGGCACCTTTAAAAAAGATCCATCCAGAGTAAAAAAGTACAGGAGTAGCAAGTATAAATTCTGCCCAGTTTAGAATATCTTTAAAGGATTGTTGTATGCCGCCAAAATAGCCAGCATAGTGAGCGATAGCCAACCACATAATGTTCATCGCACCAAATACGGCAACAAGAATACGGGTATAGTAAGATTTACGTGTTTTGGTTGCTCTCTCTTCTTGTAGTCTCGGATCATAAGGATAGGCATTATATCCAATGGATCGTATCGTCTCTATCAGTTGTGAAAGTTTTACAATCTCAGGATCCCAGACGATTTTGGCTTTATTGTTTGTGTAGTTAATACTGGCTTCCAAAACCCCATCTGTTTTATGAAGCACCTTCTCATTGAGCCATACACATGCGGAACAATGTATACCTTCGATGATGAGATGAATTTCATAGAGACCATCGTCATCCACTTTAATGTATCTGTTTTTAAACCCTTCTAGATCAAATTTCTCTAAATCGCTGGCTTCTTGTTGTGCTGGTTGAAGTTTTGTGTCACCTAATTTATCATAGAAGGTTCCTAACCCCTCAGAATTAAGAAGATGATACACACCTTGACAACCTTTGCAACAAAAGTAGTGTGTATTCTCTTTGATCATTGCATCTTCAGAAAAAGTGAGATTACAATGGGTACACGCTACTTCTGCCAAGGGAGTTCCTTATGAAAATTATTTGAATGGATTATTTTATCCAAATAAGGGTAAAATTCTCTATGGAAAATGCACTATTATTGACATTCATACTTTTATTGGCAGAACTTTTTGAAGCATTCATGCAACGTTCAGAAACACTTTTTGGTGTTTTATACAAACTCTATGCCTATTATCAAAAAAGTATTTTTCTCTTTTTCCTGATACAACCAGGTTTTTATGTGATTCTTTTTATTGTTCTTTTGACTGGGGTACTTAACATAAGTATGGTTTTTCTTTTGGCTCTCAAAATCTTTGATATTTTTTATAAAATAGAATTGATTAAAAAGGTATTTATAGAACGTGAAGTTTCCTCAGAAATAGTACAAATGTTAGAGTGGAAGATGCCATCATGGTTTTTTTTAATGGGGGTAGGGATGTATCCTCCCTTACTTTTTTACGCGTTAGTTTGACTTTTTATCGAAAAAGCAATATAATACCCCCACTACTTACGTGAGTATTTACGTAAAAATCTTCACAATTCATACCTAAAACAAGAGGAAATATGAGCGACACTAAAAAATCTTCTGGCAATCACGCCAAAAAAAACAATAGAACCCACGTACCCGTTAACGGACATAAAATAGAAGACCTTCAACAACTCCCCCTTGCAGAACTAGTAGCAATAGCCAAAGAAGTAAAAGTTGAAAACCCTAATGAATTTCAAAGAAAAGATCTTATTTTTGAAATCTTGAAATCGCAAGTATCTGCAGGTGGTTTCATACTCTATACAGGTATTTTAGAGATTATGAATGATGGGTATGGTTTCCTTCGTTCTATTGATGGTAATTTTGCAAACTCAAGTAATGATACCTATGTATCTGGTACACAAGTCAAACGTTTTGCACTTAGAAATGGTGACATTGTCACAGGACAAGTACGTTCACCTAAAGACCAAGAGAAGTATTATGCGCTTCTTAAAATAGAAGCGATTAACTACCTTCCACCTGAAAAATCTAAACAACGTCCTCTTTTTGATAACCTCACCCCACTTTATGCGATGGAACAGCTCAAGATGGAGTATAATCCAGTAAAGATGACAGGACGTGTACTTGATTTGTTCTCGCCTATAGGTAAAGGACAAAGAGCACTTATTGTAGCACCTCCACGTACAGGTAAAACGGAGCTTCTTAAAGAGCTTGCACATGGGGTAACACATAACAATCCAGATGCGTCACTCATGGTACTGCTTGTAGATGAAAGACCTGAAGAGGTAACAGATATGCAACGTTCAGTCAAAGGTGAAGTCTATGCTTCTACATTTGACCTTCCTGCACAAAATCATGTAAGAACTGCGGAAATGGTGATAGAAAAAGCAAAAAGACGTGTAGAGATGGGTAAAGATGTGATTATTTTACTAGACTCCATTACGAGACTTGCACGTGCATATAATACAGTGACACCAAGTTCTGGTAAAGTACTTTCCGGTGGTGTGGATGCGAATGCTTTGCATAAACCAAAACGTTTCTTTGGAGCTGCTAGAAATATAGAGGAGGGTGGTTCTCTTACTATTATTGCCACAGCACTTATTGATACAGGTTCACGTATGGATGAGGTTATCTTTGAAGAGTTTAAAGGTACAGGTAACTCTGAAGTGGTGCTTAGCCGTCATGTGTCAGAACGTCGTATCTACCCTGCAATCGATGTAACCAAGTCTGGTACACGTAAAGAGGAGCTTATGGTAGATGCCTTGACCTTACAAAAAGTTTGGGCGCTACGTAACGCGATGCAAAATATGGAAGAGGTAGAGGGTCTTAAGTTCCTCTTCTCTAAAATGATGAAAACAAAATCCAATGAAGAGTTCCTTTCTATTATGAATGAAGGTGCATAAGTTCTTATGCTTAAAATTGGTGTCTTTGACTCTGGGTTAGGTGGTTTGACAGTGGTTCAAGCCCTAAGCCAAGTGATGAAAGGTGCTGAACTTTTTTATATTGCAGATACTCAGAATGCACCTTATGGTGAAAAAACCAAAGAAGAAATACTTCAATATTCACTTGACATTACCCAATATTTTCTAGATAAACACCAGATAGATGCACTTATTATTGCTTGTAATACTGCAACATCTGCAGCGATTCAGACACTCCGAGAAAATTATCCTACACTTATTATTATTGGTACGGAACCAGGTATTAAACCGGCGATTGAGCAAACGCGTACGGGTAAAGTAGGAGTACTTGCTACACCTGCCACACTTCGAGGAGACAAATATCAACAATTGGCATGTGACTTGGCAACACAGCAGAATATCGAACTGTTTGAACAGGCATGCCCAGGTTTGGTTGAGCAGATTGAAAAGGGTGAAATAGAGAGTTCTCAAACCAAAGAGATGTTAGAGTACTGGCTTACCCCTATGCGTGAAAATAGTGTAGATACTATCGTTTTAGGTTGTACACATTATCCTTTGGTAGGTACTTTGATTGAAGAGGTGATGCAGTGTAAACTTACACTCATTCATACAGGTAAAGCGATTTCTAAAAGATTACTCTTTTTATTGGAAGAAAAAGGACATATAAATCAAGGCAGATTAGACATGAAACTATATTGCACAGGTACTATAAATAATGAGACTGTGGCTACCTTGTTACAAAGTGAAGAAAAAATGAAACAAATAAATATTAGTAAAAGTTAATTTTATAAATAAAAGATGATTTAATTAATTAATGTGATAGAATAGAATTGTGCAGTTATACTGTATTGAAAAAGCTAAACCTATTGCGAAGTAGGGACAGAAAGTCTATGGGACTATAAATAGCTTTGGCTTACGGTTTAAGAAACTAAAGCTTGAGCGAGAGGAACCATATAGAGGCTTTGCCTCATATTGGAACGATTTTATAGTTAGCCAGATTACCAATAGAAGTATAAGTGTGTATCTATCGTGATATAACTTATTCTCTCTAGATATATATACCCGTTAGGGTAACAGAATAAGGAGTTAAAATGAAATTATTTTATTTGTTTATCTCTATTGTTGTGACAACAGTAGTCCAAGCAAATGTGGTAGACATAGTAGAAGGCATGCCTTCTGTCAATGTTAAAGTAAAAGATAAAATGTATACGATTGAACGCACACAAGAGCCAGATGCCTATTTGACTAACACATTTGCATTGACCTCGCGTCCTTCTCCCCCATTTTTTATACAACCTTTCGAAGTTGCAAAAGGTGTAGAAACCTATGGCGAATTAGAAGTTTTAGATTTTATTTCTAAGCATAAAGGTTTGTTTATTGATGCACGATTACCAAATTGGTATGAAAAGTCTGCGATACCTGGTGCACACAATATTCCTTTTAAACTTTTTTTATCTGATACCCCTGAACGTGAAAAGATACTGAAAAAGTTTGGGGCAGAATATACCAAACAAGGTACATGGGATTTCTCACATGTAAAAACACTTTTACTCTATTGTAATGGTGCCTGGTGTGGACAATCCCCAACAGCAATTAAAGCATTAATGGAGCTTGGATATCCTAAAACGAAAATGAAGTATTATCGTGGTGGTATGCAGACCTGGCAGTTATTGGGATTGACAACGATTGTACCCGAGGTGAAAAAATGAAAGCAATAGTAATAGTGTTGGGTCTGATTAGCGTAGTGATGGCTGGCAAATATGACAAGGTAAAGATTACGCCAGATATGGCATATATTTATGTATATCATAAAGGTAAGGCAGTTAAGGTACACCGTATTCAAGATACAAAACATAAACTTACAGGTGAATATGCGAAGCAATATCGACCAGGAAAAGACATACAGCCTATCAAGATGGATCCAAATATACAGACCATAGGTGAAGTGGAATTACTTCATTTTATGAAGTCCAAAGTCAATACAAAAAAAGGGATTTTGGTAGATTTGCGTTCTAAAAGAGCATATAGAGAAGAGTCTATCCCTTCAGCTGTGAATATCCCTGCCAAAACAAAAGATAGTAAAGTAAAGATGGAAAAAATACTTAAAGTCTTAGGGGCGAAAAGATCTGGAGATGGCTCACTTGATACAAAAAAGGCAAGAGATGTTGCTTTTTACTGTCATGGTTTATGGTGTAGTAAATCTTCAGAAATGATAAAAACTTTTTTAGAACTGGGGTATCCAAGTGATAAAATCTATTATTATCGTGGTGGTTTTCAAATGTGGAAAATCCTAGGGTTTACAACGGTTACTAACCAATAAGAGGATGAAAAATGAGAAATTTATTTGAAAATGTTGCTGTACTGTTTGTTATACTTTTGTCCTTGATTATTATAGCTTTGATTGTAAAGTACAACATGATAGAAGATGATACCTTAGAAGAAGTGAGTTACACCCTTCCTGTAGCGAAAAAAGTATCTAAAAAAGAAAGTACAAATGATTATCTGAATGAGATGGAACACTACTCTGATGTGGATGTTAAAGTTGATCCTACACAACAAGACAGCACAAATAAGGTTGTTGTCAAATCTGAACAAAAAGAGCATAGTATTGAAGATGCTGTGAAAGATGACTACGTTGAAAAGTTAGAACAATATACAGATGAAAATCCAAAAGCTGCTATAGAAGTACAAAGTCCAGTAGTGCAAGATGAACCTGAGAAACTTGAAAAAGATGAGAGTGATGATGAAGTCGGTATGGCTATTGATGCAGTTTTAAATGAATAGGCAATGAGGACTGTTAATTCAGTCCTATGGCTACTCTTACATCTTGCATTTTTCTTGATGCAATTTTAGAAGCTTTTTTTGCACCCATAGCTAAGATATCATTGACCTCATCCATATGAGAGAGATAATATTCACGTTTCTCACGTGCCTCACCTAACTCTTCCCAAATTAACTCTTTTAGATACTTCTTAAAGTGACCATATCCCTCTTTCCCACTTTTGTAACGTGCTTGGAGTTCTTGTTTTTGTGCGTCATCTAAAAAGAGTGCTGCTAAGGCATAAATATTGTCATCTTCCCACTCTAAAGGCTCTCCTAATGGGGTAGAAGAGGAGATAATTTTATTACATCTCTTCTGTAAAGGTTTTTCATCCATGAAAAGGTCGATGGCATTGTCATAAGATTTTGACATTTTTTGTCCATCTATCCCAGGGATAGTTGCTACTTCTTCGGCTACTTTATGTTCAGGGAGTACAAATATCTCTCCATACTCATTATTGAATTTAGTGGCAATGTCACGGGTCATTTCTACATGTTGTATCTGGTCTTTTCCTACAGGGACTATCTCAGTGTCAAGCATAAGTATATCAGCTGCCATAAGAACAGGGTAAGAGAAAAGTGCATGATTGGCAGAGATACCTTTGGCTACTTTGTCTTTGTATGAGTGTGCACGTTCCAGTAAGCCCATAGGCGTAAACTTGGAGAGTATCCAGTAAAGTTCTAGCACTTCAGGCACATGGCTTTGTACCCAAAAGGTGGTTTTATTTGGGTCTATTCCTACAGAGAGATAGTCCACTGCAGCATCTATAGTGTATTGTCTGAGTGTATCTGCATCTTTAGATGTGGTAAGTGAATGATAGTTTGCTATAAAGGTAAAAAGTTCATTCTCTTCTTGAAGTTCCACCATAGGTTTCATGGCTCCAAAGTAGTTTCCTATATGAAGTTTTCCTGAAGCTTGAATTCCTGTAAGTACACGCATAATGGCTCCTGCTATAATTTGTGCAAATTATAGCAGGAGAATTAAAAATTAAAAGTTAAAAATTAAAAATTGGGTTTTAAAATTCATCATCTTCTTCAAAACGTTGACCACGTTTACGTGCAACGATATCTAAAGGTACACCTTCAAAATCAAACTTATCTCTAAAGAAGTTCGCTAAGTAACGGATGTAGGAGAAGTGTAAAAACTCTGGTCTATTGGTGATAAGTGCAATTTTAGGTGGCTTTGTCTCATACTGTGTAGCAAACTTGATGTTTACCACAGCACCATGATGTGAAGGTACATGGTGACGGCGTATGGCTGCACGTA
>DRQB01000183.1 GCA_011330645.1 Campylobacterota bacterium
ATCGACCTATCATTGCGGCATTGTCAGAACAATACTCAAGGGGAGCTACATGCAGTGTTTTCCCAAATTCCTGGCAGAGTTTTTCATAGGCATTTCGTATATAATTATTGGCAGATGCCCCACCGACAATAGCAAAGTCTTTGATGTGCTCTTTGGCAAAGATTTTTTTGCTTTTTTGGAGTAGGTGTAATTTGACTGCTTTTTGAAAACTGGCACTGAGATCTGCTCTGTCTTTTTCACTCATGTTTTCTTTACCACCACACGCTTCCACTTTAAGTCTTACGGCATTTTTAAGCCCAGAGAGTGAAAAGGCAATGAGAGGTGAGTTGCGCAGTGGTATAGGCAAATCAAAACGGTCTTCATCACCTTTTAGAGCAAGTGCTTCTATGAGTGGCCCTCCAGGGTAGCCCAGACCCATCATCTTGGCACATTTGTCAAAGCTTTCACCTACGGAATCATCCATAGAAGTAGCAAGTATCTCCATATGTTCAAAGCTTTCGACGCGTATCACCTGTGTATGCCCTCCAGAGATGAGAAGTACCAGTAGGGGTAGGGTAGACTCTTTTTCGATGAATAAAGAGTAGATATGACCTTTTAAATGGTGCACCGGGATGAGCGGAATATCTTGTAACACAGCCAAGGTCTTAGCCATAGCGATACCCTCTAAAAGCGTCACCCCAAGTCCAGGCTGATTGGTAACGGCTACGGCTTTGAGTTTGTCAAAGTAAGGTTTTGTCTCTTTAAGTATCTCCGGTAGTGCTACTGCATGTAGACGTGAAGCGAGTTCAGGAACGACGCCACCATAATAGGAGTGCTGCTCTTCTTGAGAGATTTTTTTGTGGTAGAGGATTTTTTTAGTTTCTATTTCTGTGATAGCGATGGAGCTGTCATCACAGCTGGATTCTATGCTGAGTATCATTTGGTTTCACTTTTAGGTTTTTGCAGTACAAGATTTTCTATCCATTCCCATTTTCCATATCCTGAATCGGCATTGATATGCCCTGCATTTGCTATGGTAGTAAAGGTGGCATTATAGTGTGAGGCTATCTCTTTTGCCTCTTCTAGTTTTACCCATGGATCATTGTCTGAGACTATCATTTGTACCTCTTTTGCATAGATATTTTTGGGTAAAGGGCAAGGGAAAAAGGTTTTTATGGTTTTCTCTTGTGTTGTAAGGCTTGGTAGCGAAACCATAAAAAGTCTTTTGATCTCACACATATCACTTTCTTGGCAAAGCCAAAACCAAAGGTTGTTTGCCAGTGAATGGCAGACTACAGTATCTGGTTTAAAGTCACCCAGTATTTGTTTTACCTGTTTCATCCATCTGTTTTTTGAGGGGTAGTGACAGTTATCAAGCAGAGGAAAAGAGACTGTACCATAGTTTTTGGCTATCTCACTTGCAAGTTCGGCTTGCCAATGTGGTGCATCTGAACCGCCCCAACCATGCAAGATAAGTACTTTATCTTGTACTTGCATAGGCTCTTACCTCTTTGTCTATATGGATAATGTCTTCAATAGTATTTGTTTGAATATGTTTAAATGTCTCATACGCATCCAAGATAATATCACTCATCCCAAAAAAGCTGCACTGCTCTTTTTGAAATTTTTCTATGGCTATCTCGTTGGCAGCATTGACCACGACACCCAAATGAGGGTTTTGTAAAATATGCTCTTTAATGTGCCAAATTGGGTAACGTCGGGCTTCTATAGGTAAAAACTCCAAGCTGCCAATACTCAGTAAATCTGTAGGAGGGAGTATCTCCTCAGTCACTTCTCCCTGCAATGCAAAAGCGATAGGCAGTTTCATGTCTACGCCTGCAAAATGAGCAGTAGTGGAGCCATCTTTAAACTCTGCTAAGGCATGGATGATAGACTTTTTTTCGATAACTGCATCAATGTTAGAAGTGTTAAACAGCCATTTGGCTTCAAGAAGTTCAAAGAGTTTGTTTGTCATGGTGGCTGAATCTATAGTGATTTTGTTCCCCATGGACCAGTTAGGGTGTTTTAGTGCATCTGAGAAAGTAGCATCTTTCATCTTGTCCAGTTCCCAGTCTCTAAATGCACCACCACTGGCTGTAATGTAAAGCTTTGAGACAGGACGCTCATTGATGAGGTACCAAAGCCCAAAATGCTCAGAGTCAATGACATTAATGAGTGACATGTCTATAAACGCACCAGCAACTACAAGAGACTCTTTATTTGCAAGTGCCACACGTTTACCTAAACTTGTGGCTTTGAGTGTTGGGGCTAAACCTGTGTATCCTACCAAAGCATTGACAATCATAGGACTTTTAGACTCCTCTATGAGAGTTAAGATAGCATTATTCCCACAACGTACATCAGGGTGGTTTACTTTATGTCTGTCTGACTCATGGGCGATGACAACAGTTTTGGGGTGATGTTCCTGTATCTGTTTGTTGAGTAGCTTTATATTGCTACCCGCGACCATTGCCTCGATTTGTATGTTGTAACGTTTGGCAATAATGAGGGTATTTACTCCAATGGAGCCAGTGGAGCCTAAAAGGACGATGCTAGACATGAATTATAAAAATGCACGCAAAGCAATAACCATCATAGGTGCAGCAAAGAGGTAGCCATCTATTCTGTCAAGTATGCCTCCATGCCCAGGCAAGATGTCTCCAGAGTCTTTGACCCCTGCTTCACGCTTGAGGTAGGACTCAAAGAGGTCACCAAATACAGAGGACACCGCAGTCACCAATGTAACGACAATAGCTATCCACAGTGGTGCGATTTCAAGACCGATGTAGCTACCAAAAATAGTAGCAATGATGATACCCCCAAAGACACCTTCAATTGTCTTGTTTGGGCTTGTGTCTGAAAACTTGGTTTTTCCTATGGCTTTGCCTGTGAAGTAAGCCCCTGTATCTGCAAGTGCCACAGTGACAAGAAGCCATAACATGGAGCGTACCCCAAAGTCTTGGTAGAGTATGAGGAAAAAGAGTATGCCTGAGACTGGGTAGAGAAAAGGCAAGATGAGTCTTTTGTCAAAGTTGTGAAGGTAGGCGATGGCAGCCCCAAAGATGATAGCAACAAGAAAAAAGAGATCATCTGGGTTGGGGTAGACATAGGCAAAAACCCAAAGAAGTATAGCCCAAAAATAAGCAGAGGCAGAGCTTAGTTTAAAAAGTTTCATTGCTTCATAAAAGGCGAACATATAGATGGTACCCAAAAATGCCCACATAATAAAAAAGTTGTCTATCCATCCAATAAGACCGACAAGCCCTAGTAGTGCTATGCCAGTCATCACACGTTGTTGTAAAGAGCTTAAGTTTTTTAGCATCATTATTTCCTGATTTTGTATAGGTAGAGATTATAGCATGACTTGGGTTAAACCCTTATCTCTACCCCCTCTTTAAGTATGGCAAGTGTTTGGTATTTGTCATACTCAACGCTTGAGCCTTCTTGGATTTTGACAAACTTCCGTTTGGTGTAATCTACCAGATAATTGCCAGGATGCGTGGTAGAAAAATCTACACAGAGTTTGGCTGCTGCGTGTAAGACCGATTCGGGTAAGTTTTGTTTGTCTGTACGAATGATGACATGGGAGCCTGGTATCTCTCGGGTATGCATCCAAATGTCATTGCTTTTTGCCAGGGAGAGCAGTTTTTGGTTTTCGTTAGCGTTGCGTCCCACCATCACTTTATAGTCTTCTATCCAAAAAAGCTCACCCTCTCTTAGTTTCTCTTTTTTGCGCAGTGATTTGGCGCGTTTTGGTACAAGCAATTCCAGCTCATAAGGTGCATTTGCTTGTTCTAAAGCATAATATATGTTTTCATAAAAAGCCATTTTAGAACTCAAGTTTTCTTGTTCTATATGTACATTTTTTGCCTTGGCTTTTGCACGTTTGGAGAGATTGAAATAATGGTCAGACATACGGTTTACCTTGACATCTTTAGGTAAATTGATGGTGACTTCTTCCCCTTCAAAATTATAAGTTTTTAATTTTGTATCATAAGGTTTTATCTGATATAAATTTGCCAAAATGAGATTACCAAGGTTTTTAAATTCTTCAGCTTGCGCTTCAAGTTTTTCTTTGTTTGGAAGTTTGTTTAGCAGTTGTTCGAATTTTTTAATTTTTTTAGCGACGGTAGAACATTTTTGTTTTTTCATGTCTAGAAGTTTTTTACTTTGTATTTGTGCAAATTTTTCTTCCAAATAGACATCAACATTTTCTATCTCTTTGTGTGTTTCATTACGTTCAAAAGGAGGAATAGCAAGTAACTCCATCCCCGGGCGTATCACACGAAAAGAGCTGTCTGCATCGATGTGTCTCAGCGCTTCAATAATCACTTCATTTTCATCAATGAGTATCGCATTGGTATTTTTCCCTGTAAATTCAAGTTGTAGATAAATGATTTTGTCTTTGTAGCTACTTTTGGGCGCAATGGTAAAACGTAACATTCTGTCATCATTTGGCACATCTACCCTCAAGAGTTTAGAGCCACTTAGTAGTGTATGCAGTAGCGTATCAAAAGGAGCATTGTAGCCTTGGAGAGGTCTTTGGCTGGGTGCTTTGTAAATGAAGCTGTGTCCCCTTGTCATAGTGAAAAAATAGCTTTCTCTTTTGTCAAAAGTAATCTCAATCGTATTGTCTTCTATGCGTCTTGCACGGCTTATAAATGTGAAATCATTTAGACGTTTGGCAATGGCTTGGAGTTCGTAGAGTTTCATAAATCATTGAGCCTTATAGCGTAGGGGTCAAGCCATGTATTGACCCTTGTTATAATGGGCAGACACATGGGTCTACCCCTACGGGATTTGTTTATGAAATTTTAGCATAATTTTATTTCGCTATAATTCGCGTAATTTAAAGACATATATTAAGGAATACCTTATGGGACAAACAATAACAGAAAAGATTTTTTCAGAACACGCAGGGCGTGAAGTGAAAGCTGGAGAAATTGTACGTGTAGATATCGATATGATTATCGGTAATGATATTACCACGCCTATTTCTATTCGGGCATTTGAAGAGAGTGGTGCAGAAAGTTTGGCAAGACCAGACTCTTTTGCATTGGTGATGGATCACTACATTCCTGCAAAAGACATTGCTTCAGCGAACCAAGCAAAAATAAGTAGAGAATTTGCCTATAAGCATGACCTCAAATACTTTTTTGATGAAAAAGATATGGGTATCGAACATGCATTACTTCCAGAAAAAGGGCTTGTCTTGCCTGGCGATGTGATTATCGGTGCAGACTCTCATACGTGTACCCATGGTGCTTTAGGTGCATTTTCTACAGGTATGGGTTCAACCGATCTTGCCTTTGGAATGATTACGGGTGGAAATTGGTTTAAAGTACCTGAGACGATTAAAGTAGAGCTTACAGGTAAACCGGGTAAACATATCTATGGGAAAGACATTATTTTAGAACTTATCCGCCAAATAGGTGTGGATGGTGCGCTTTACAAAGCCATCGAATTTACAGGTGAAGCGGTGCAGTATTTAGGTATGGCAGACAGATTTTCTATCGCCAATATGGTCATCGAAGCAGGTGCTAAAAATGGTGTGTTTGCAGTAGACGATGTCACCAAAACATACCTCGATGAAAGAGCACAAATCAATGGTGGGCTTAGAGCAGAACCTAAAATCCATACTTCTGATGCAGATGCAGAGTATTGTCAAGTGATTAGCATAGACACGGCAGCACTTAGCCCTGTCATTGCTTACCCATTCTTGCCATCCAATGGTAAACCAGTGGAGCAAGCAGTAGAAGATGACTTGAAGATTGATCAAGTAATGATAGGTTCATGTACCAATGGACGTATCGAAGATTTACGTATTGCCGCAAAGATTATGAAAGGTAACAGGGTAGCACGCCATACACGTATGATAGTGACCCCTGCGACACAGAAGATTTTAATGCAAGCACAACATGAAGGGCTTATGGATATCCTCATTGAAGCAGGAGCTGTAGTATCTAACCCTACATGTGGTGCCTGTCTTGGTGGATACATGGGTATCTTAGGTGATGGTGAACGTTGTGTAGCCACAACCAACCGTAACTTTGTAGGACGTATGGGGGCTAGAACCTCTGAGATTTACCTAGCCAACTCAGCAGTGGCTGCAGCTTCTGCCATAGCGGGTAAGATAGTAGACCCAAGAGACATCTAAGATGCATAAGCTTGTAGTACTGCTGGGTCTGTTTTTGACAAGTACAACGCTCTTTGCTGCGTATGATGTCAAAATAGGTGTCTATAAAAATGGTGAAAACCTACGTCATAACATCGCCAGAGTGGACAATACAAAATACCGAAAAAGTATCATAGTAGAGAGAAAAAATCGTCTCTACTATGCCCATGCAGTACTTGTGAGTAATCGGGATGCAAAAAATGCACTTCATGCATATAAACGTGTATTTAAAGATGCTTTTATTTCTAAAAACCAAGTAGAAATCAAAAATGTGGTGAAAAAAGTAAAAGTACCAGAAAAAATAAAACACATCAATGCCAAAGCATTATTGGAAAATAAAACGATTTACCTTTGTTATGAAAAAGGTCCCAAACATTTGAAAGATCGTGTGGTGCAAATGGTTTTTTCTAAAGAGTACGTGACTTACAATCCACTCAAAAAAATGGCAACACCTGTGCAAATGCCGTATGAATTTAAAGATAATAATCTTACTTTACATCTCTCAGAAATGAAAATCACACATCATATTTACAAAGAAGCACCCAAGTTTCTCTATGCCCAATCAATTATCGATGGATTGGTGGTTAATAAATTAAGATATTATTTTGATGAGAAAGCTGCATTGGAGTATGTTAATAATCATTAGGGAGTAAGACCATGAAGACCTATACCTATACTTTTCGTGTAAGCAAAGATGACATAGACTTTAATGGTCACGTACATAATGTAACCTACCTAAGCTGGATGATAGATGCAGCAACCAAACACTCTGAGAGTGTAGGTTTCGGTTATGAAGCGTGCCTCAAACTTGGAGGTACGTGGGTAGCCAAGTCTCACACTATCGAATACAAAAAACCCTCTTTTGAAAATGATGAACTACAAATGGAAACATGGGTAGAAGAGATAGGCAAAATCATGTCTATTCGTCGTTATGTACTAACGCGTCCTAGTGATAAGGCACTTATCTGTGAAGGTAAAACAGAGTGGGTATTTGTAGATAGCAAGAAGATGCGACCTCTGAAGATTCCTGAAGTGATTGTTGAAGGGTTTGAAAAGGCACAGGCAGATTAAAACCCGCTATTAGGGTCAAACCCAAAATCAGGTGTTCCAAAACTCTGTGTAGCAAAACTTGGGTCACTATAGCCATGGGTTACAGAGTCCCCTCGTAACATGGTGATGTCCATTTTTGGGTCTATGCCTTTAGGACAGACTGCTGTACACTCTCCACATAAGGTACAGTCCCACACACCGTTGGTTTGGATGTTGTCTATGATGGCTTTTGCATTGCCTTCTCTTTTGTCTGTACTGTAACGGTACGCACGTGTCAGTGCAAAAGGCCCTAAAAAGTCA
>DRQB01000184.1 GCA_011330645.1 Campylobacterota bacterium
CCAACATTCTACACCAATAACCTTTAAAAAATTATAAAATCATATCAATCATAAAACCTTTTATTATTCGCTGCCATCTCCACCAAAGAACTAGCAGGAGTAAACCGTTCACCATACTGTGTTTCTAGTGTGCTAAGTCGTGAGACGATGCTCTCTAAGCCCTCGGCATCGGCATACCGTAACAACCCACCTCTAAAGGCAGGGAATCCTGTACCCATGACCATTGCCATGTCTAGGTAGCGAGCATTGTCTACGACACCCTCTTCTAGACACTTAGCAGCCTCGTTTACCATAATGAGGATACATCTATCCAAGATAGTCTCATCTGATAAGTGTGGATTACTCATGTGTAGTTCACTTATGTGTTCGTTGTGTGCTTTGGCTTTTCCTTTATGAGAGTAGAAGCCTGTACCTGTCTTTTTACCTAGCCACTCTTTGGCTGTCATCTGCTCTAAAAGTGCAGAGGGTTTCATGCGTTCACCGTAAGCTTCGTATAGAATGGCTGAAACTTTTTCACCGATGTCTATACCCACCTCATCTGCAAGGGTAAACGGGCCCATAGGCATACCAAACTCTGTCAGGAGTTTGTCTATCTGTTCTACGTTTTCACCCTCTTCAAACATTTTGGCAGCTTCATTAAGGTAAGGAAGTAACGTACGGTTGACTAAGAATCCTGCACATTCACTCACCTTGATGGGTGTTTTACCCAGTCTTTTTGCAAGGCTTACTACCGTAGCCACTGTCTTGTCAGAAGTCTGTTCCCCCGCAATAATCTCCACAAGAGGCATACGCGACACAGGGTTAAAAAAGTGCATCCCCACAAAACGTTTAGGGTACTTCGTCTCTTTGACCAACTCAGTGATGCCAAGAGAAGAAGTATTTGTAGCGATGATAGCACCTTTTTTGACATGCTCTTCCAAAGAGGCGTAGACTTTGTTTTTTACCACTGGGTCTTCACTCACCGCTTCTAGGATGATGTCAGCATTTTCCAGTCCCTTCATCTCGGTACTGTAAGTGACTCTATCCATCTTAAGCCCTATTTCACGGTCTGTCAAACGCCCTCTACGCTTGATGCTCTCAAAGTTTTTCATCATCTTTACCATCGCTTTTGCGATGCTAGGCATCTTACGAGCTCCGAGTCTTACAGGGATGTCTTTATGTGCCAACGCCCAAGCGATACCTGAACCCATCGTACCCACACCGATGACTGCTGCACTCTCTATGGTTTTTGCTTTTCCTGTAGAAAATGTCTCTTTTTTAAGTGCTTCAGAGGTAAAGAAAAGCTCTATGAGATTTTTAGAAATGTCACTCGTAGCTAAGGGTTCAAAATACTCTAACTCAACCTTGAGCCCATCTTCTAGTGACATAGTTTCTGTCTCTTCTAGTACATCTATAGCACTCAGTGGTGCGGGGTAATGTCCCCCCGTTTTTTTCAACACCTCTTTACGTGCCATCTTAGCGATGAGTGCTTTGACAGGGGCTAGGGTTTCATACCACTTAAGCCCTTTTCGTCTTTTACTTACTTTGGCTTCAAGTGTGCCTGCAAGTATCTCTTTGATGTACTCTTCTTTTTTGAAACCCAAATACCCTGCAGGCACAGAAGCATCTACAAGCCCCAGTTTAAGTGCTTTGTCACCTTTGAGCCGTTTGGATGCAGTGATAAGTTCTATGGCTTTGGTAAAGCCTACAAGCATAGGCAACCTCTGTGTACCACCCAAACCAGGGATGATACCCAAGCTCACTTCAGGAAGCCCTAGTCTAGTATGTGCTTCATTCGTAGCGATACGGTAAGTACAAGACATAGCTAACTCTAACCCACCCCCTAAACATGCACCATCTATGACAGCCACTGTAGGAAAAGGCAGTGTCTCGAGGTTATTAAATATCTCCTGTCCATGACGTAATTTTTTGAGCGTCTCTGCACTGTCTTTAAATGCCTTAATCTCTTTGATGTCAGCCCCTGCAATAAAGATGCCTTTTTTTGCACTCTCTATAAACAGTGCTTTGATGCTTTTATCTGCTCTGAGTTTGACTAAAAGTTGTTCCAGTTCATAAAGTGCATCAAAGCAGAGTACATTGACACTGCTTTTTGGCGTGTCAAACAGTAAAGTTCCTATACCACTATCATCTACAGTTAAATTAAAATATACATTTTTCATCACTCTACCTCCAGTAGCAGTGCAGCACCTTGCCCACCACCAATACATAAGGTTGCCAGACCTCTCTGTAAACCTCGTTCTCGTAGTTCATGTAAAACAGTAAGCACAAGTCTTGTTCCTGTCATCCCCACAGGGTGACCAAGGGCTACTGCTCCACCATTGACATTGAGTATGTCAGGATTTATGGCACCAACGGCTTTGCTTTCTCCAAAGTGCACTTTGGCAAAATCTTTAGAAGCAAAGGCCAATTCACAAGCAATGACCTGTGCCGCAAAAGCTTCGTTGATTTCAACTATCTCTATGTCATCCATACTTAACCCTGTTTGCTTAAAAAGTTTATGGGTTGCAAACACAGGACCAAGCCCCATACGTTTGGGATCTAGTCCTTCGTAGGCATAATCACGCAAATAGCCTAAAGGCTCTAACCCTCGTGTTTTTGCTTCACTCTCGCTCATCAGTACTACCCCAGCTGCCGCGTCAGTAATTTGCGAAGAGTTCCCTGCAGTCACCGTACCGTTTTTACGGTCAAAAAATGGTCTTAGGCGTGCAAGTTTTTCTATGGTTTGATTGTCTCTTATGCCATCATCATAGTCTAGGTACTCACCTTTATGTTCATCATACACCACTGCCATACTCTCTTTGGCAAAACGTCCAGAGGCCTTAGCTGCAGCTGCCTTTTGGTGCGAGGCTAGAGAAAAAGCATCTTGTTCCTCTCTACTGATACCAAAGTCTTGTGCCAAAACCTCAGCGGTACTTCCCATAAGCAAACCACTGACAGGATCAGTCAGTCCAGACATCAGTCCTACGATGGGTTTCAAAAATCTAGGACGAAAACCCAATAATGTTTTAAGTTTGTCCCCTAATGTTTTAGAACCTGAAAGTTTCGTAAAAAGTCCTACCATTTTTTCATTATAGATAAGTGGAATATTGGACATTGACTCTACCCCACCACACACATAAATACTACCTTCTCCTGAATGTATGCGTGAGGCTACCGTGGTAATGGACTCCATGCCAGAAGCACAGTTACGATGTACCGTCAAAGAAGGTGTATGTTCAGGAAAGCCTGCCCGTAATGCTATGACTCTAGCGATATTTGCTGCATGAATAGGTTGCGCCACATTTCCGATAATCACTTCATCCACATCCTCTACCTCAATAGGTGAACGCATCATCAATTCACGAAATAAAATGGCACCCAATTGATCGGCCTGTATATGTTTAAACTTTCCACCTGCTTTTGCCATAGGTGTTCTCAGTGCAGATACAATGGCGATACGTTCTTTTTTTATCGTTTCTTTTCTGTTTTCTGTTTTCATACATGATCCTTATACATTTCTTCTATCTCATCTATGTAATATTCCAAAAGATGTTTTTTTGCCAATTTCATAGAAGGGGTAAGCGCTCCATCTTCGATATTTAACGTGTTTTCAATCAGCCTAAAATCGCGTATTTTTTCCCAATGGTTCAGTTTTAGATTGAGTTTTTTAATAAACTTATGGGTCATATTTTTTAACTTCTCTGACCGCAATACCTCATGGGGAGTACTTTTCATTTTCGTAGCCATACGCTCTAAAAAATCTGGCTCCACAAAAAGTAATGCCACGACAAAAGGTTTACCATCCCCCACAATCAGCGCATGTTCAAACCAGCCATTACTCACTAACTTTTGCTCTATGTGTACAGAGGAAACATACTCTCCGGTAGAAGTTTTAAAAAGTTCTTTCTTTCGCCCCGTAATAGTGATGTATCCCTCTGCATCAATCTCTGCTAAATCTCCTGTATGTAACCAACCATCTTTATCTATTACTTCTTTCGTAGCAACTTCATCTTTATGATAGCCTCGCATTATATTGGGACCGCGTGCAAGCAGTTCTCCTTCTTGACTAATCATTACTTCCACGCCAGGGAACGCTTTACCACAGGTTCCAATTTTATTGGCATTGGGAGTATTGGCACAAATAACAGGACTAGACTCTGTTTGTCCATAGCCCTGATATAACGGTGTCCCAATATTTAAATAAAATTTGTACAGCATATCAGAAAGTGCGGCACCACCACTAATCATCATACGCATTCTTGTGCCCAGTGCAGCACGAAGTTTTGCATACACAAGCTTATCCAGAAATTTATCCAAGAAACCAATATCACTATAGGGATCTTTGGTAATTGCTCTGTGAAAAGCCAGATAGACCAAAGCTTTTTTAAGTACATTTCCGTCCATCGCTTTGAGTTTCATTTTAAAAAACACTTTTTCTAAAAGCCTAGGAACCACTGTCATCACGGTAGGATTGACTTCTTTAAGTAATACCCCTACATTTTTCACATCATCTGCAAAATAAATACGCAACTCTTGAGAAAGATAAAAATGCATCACCATCCTTTCAAAAATATGCGCCAAAGGTAAAAAAGAAAATGCAATATCTGTCTCTTTATCAAAGGTATAATTTTTCGCTGTGGCATGTATCTGTGATATCAGGTTTCTATGGGTAAGTTCGACCCCTTTGGGTCGTCCAGAAGTACCAGAGGTATAAACAATCGTAGCGGTATCACTCTCTTTCATTTGATAAATAAGTGTACCAAATATAGAGGGTTCAGCCTCATCAATCTTTTGACCTTCCAAGAGAAATTCTGAAAAAGTATGGTAGCCCGCCACATGGTCAGCCAAATAAATGGTCTCAACACTGCGACCGACTCTATGAATCACATTTTCCTGTTCTTTACTTTCAATAAAAACAGTTTCAATATTGGCATCCAATATCTGATAATGAAGATTTTTAGAGGAGATATTTGTAAAAAGAGGCACAGATACAGCCCCTGAAATCATTAGCGCATAATCGAGCATAAGCCAATAAGGCGAAGGAGAAACGGCAATCCCTATTTGTTTACCCCTCCATCCTTGTTGATGAAAGGCTAGTGCAAGGTAACGTACACTAAGGAGAAATTCTTCTTTTGAAAAGTTTTTATATCCATGCGGTATACGATGATGTAGAAAATCATCTTTTACAGGCTTATTCTCTAAGTAACGGTAAAGTTCACCAAAATGCGTAAAATGATTTTTCATAGCATCTCCTTTGATTTGGAAGCTAACTATGAAAGTATATTTTAAATGTGTGTATTAGCTGTGCAAATTATTTACTACGCCACATCCAAAGTAGAAGTAACATCCCTAAAGAAATGTTCACCCAACTCACTCCAGAAATAAACATCTCTTCAAGCTCCCCATAGAGCATACGTAAAACAGAAGTAGCTTCTGTCATACTATGTACATGTGCCCAATCAATAAGTGTATCTTGCCAAATATAGGTAATGAGTTCAGGCAAAAAGAAAAAAGTGATAATACCTAAAATACCCCATATACTCTTTTTTGGTTTTATTTTTTCAACTGCTTCTTGTAGTTTGGGGTCACTCTCTATTTTTGCTTGAATCTCTTTCATTTTCGTTTTCATTATTTAACAGTAGTCCAATAGCATCCCATCTTTTACCGCTTGCATACTCTCTTTCCCTACAAGACGTTCTATAATTGCCAATCCAAAACACAGTGCAGTGCCTGGCCCCTGTGAGGTAAGTACATTACCATCACTGACTACTTTCATATCATCTCTGTATCCAGGGTGATTTATTTCATCTTTAGCACCAGGGTAACAGGTATAGTCATTACCAAGTACTCCTGCTTTTTGAAGCACAAAAGGTGCAGCACACATGGCACCGATAATTTTTTTATCTTTGAACGCTTTCACAAGCTCCAGTACACGTTTATTTTCAGCTAAGGCATACGTACCTCCCCAACCACCAGGAAGTACCATCATGTCAAAATCATCTACCACAATGTTTTTTAAAGAGATATCTGCTTGTATACCTATACCGTTCGCTCCCACCACAACACGACCATGATGTAATTCATCTTCAATAAAAGCAATACGTACTTCAATACCACCTCTACGCATAGTATCTATAAGCCCCACTGCTTCCACTTCTTCAAACCCTTCTGCTAAAGGTATCAATACACTTGCCATTCTATCTCCTTTTGAAATTAATAGGGATAGTATAATATAGTTTGGAAAATAAAAAATAAACGAGGAGAGGGAAAAACCTATTGGCTCTTCCCAAAAAAGTTAAATAGTGATTTTAGCGTACATACCTGGGAAGATATTTTCATTTCCTTTATCAAAACGAATACGCATTTTAATTTTGTGTGTCATAGGGTTTGCATCAGGAACAATGGCATGAATCACACCTTTTGTACGATAATGTAATGAAGGAATTGTCACTGCAACTTTTTGACCTTCATGTACTCGAGAAATGATACTTTCAGGAATTGAAACATCTATCTCTAAACTTGACATATCAACAAGCATAATCGTGAGCATCCCTGGCATCACCATATCGCCAACTCTAATATTCCTTCGCACAACAATACCATCAGAAGGTGCTTTCATTTTAATATAATTATACGTACTTGCCAATTGTTTTGCTTTGATATTCGATTCTTTCACCATGATTTTCATCGCTTTGAGCATCGTATCTACATTCGCTGCTTCTGCATCCAAATCTGCCATATCCATAAAATTTATTTTATTATCATTTCTGTAACGATTTCGTAATCTGTCTTTTTTAGTATTGATTCTTTTCAGTTTATCTCTCCAAAAATCAACCATTACTTTAGACTGCTCCAACATTAAATCTGCTTGCATTTTCATCATATCAAACTCTGCAGACTCCATCTCATACAAATCATCTTCACGTTTTACTTTATCACCTATTTTTACAAATACTTTTTTCACATAACCCATAAACCGAGACCCAATCATTTGTTGTCCGTCAGAAACGACAGTTCCTGTAAGTTGAATGGGGTCAGACGACTGCTGTTGCGTCCCTAGGCTCATTTCATTTGCTTGTATAAAAGCACTGAATAATAAAGCGACAAATATATTTTTCTTCATTCGATTTCCTACCATTTTCTTAAGCTTGTATGACACTTCATACATTCTGCGGTGACTCTATTATAAATATTCAGTGCATATTGTGCATCTCCAGCTTTAAAGTGTTCTACAATATCTTTGGCATATCTTTGTATTCTTTTTTGTGTTCTACCTGTCATTGCACTGTTATCATTCATCCATTTTTCATAGACATCTTTTGTATTTTGTTCTGCTGTGGTTGGCCCCACTTTTATAATAGTATTTTTTAAATCATTCGCACCAGCTGTTACGATATCAAGATTGTTATAAAAAAATCCAGATTGTATATCTTGCATAGCCTGTGCCATTTTCTGCATATCTAAGATTCTATCTGCCTGAGTATATCCATCTGCTGTTCCCAATGTTACCAACGCCATACAAGTGATTAATACCTTTTTCATTTTATACACCTTCTTTTTATTATAATCATATACAAAATAAATCATAATAGACTAAAAATTGCAGTTAATTTTATTCTTAATAAAAGAATTGTATCAAATTAACGCTAAGATTATTCAACATAAGTAATAAATTTATAAAAACATAGTAAAAAGTTATATTTAATCATATCTATTAAGTTATAATTAAAAATAAGAGGGCTACAATTCAGAATAAATACAAAAGGAAAAATACAATGAAAAAAATAATTACAAGTTCAGTAGCTGTTGCTGCTTTACTTACAAGTGTTCACGCAGACTTTAGCTTTTCGGAAATGTTTAAAGATATGAAAGATGCTGCTGTTACATTTTCATCTGATGCGAAGGATACAGTGGCTTCTCTGAAAGATGGAGTAGTAGAAGTATCTAAAAGTGCAGAAAGAAGTACGACGAATGTAAGTGGAGATGCAAAAGATTCTCTGGTAAAAGCTTCTGACGATATGAAAACCATGGAAGTCAATACCACTGCAGATGCAAGAGCAACAACCACTGATGTCTCTGCTGACACTAAAGATGCTCTCAAAAGTACTACAACAGATTTAAAAGATTCGGCTGTGGTTGCAAGTACAGAGATGAAAGATTCGGCAGTGACTGTATCTTCAGATACAAAAGATACAGCGAAAACACTTTCTACAGATGCAACAAGTTCAGTAAAAACTGTATCTGACAATGCGAACACAACTGCCTCAACTGTTTCTAATGATGCAACTTCTTCAGTAAAAACAGTCACAGAAAATACAAACGATGCAGTGAATACTGTGAGTAATGACTAAATAGTCTCCAACACATAAAGAAAAAGGAACTTTCCTTTTTCTTATATATTTCATACTTCAAATTCAAAACTATTAATATCTATAGATTTAATAACTTATCATAAATATACTATCTATTAATTCATTTATAATTAATATAAATTAATATTATTTACCCATAAGTACTATTTAAGTCAATTTTATTTATAATCCATTTTACGTATATCTTTTTATAGTCTATGTATATTATATAGAAGACTTAAAATAAATAGAGTTATATTTAATAATATAATATTTAGTTATTAATTTTAAGTTATATTTAATATAAATATTACTATAATTTCGGTATTAAAATAAAAAAGGAACCACGATGAAAAAATTGATTACTACAAGTGTAGCTGTAGCTGCATTACTTACAAGTGTACAAGCTGACTTTAGCTTTGGAGATATGTTTAAAGATATGAAAGAGGCTGCTATTAGCATGAGTAAAGATGCAAAAGATTCTGTAACATCTATGAAAGATGGTGTAGTTGAAACTTCTAAATCTGCTGAAAGAACAGTAACAAATGTAAGTGCAGATGCAAAAGATTCTACTGTTAAAGTATCTGATGATCTTAAAACTGCTGAAGTATCTACTTCTAAAGATACAAGAGATTCTGCGACTTCAATTTCAACTGATACAAAAGAGTCTATCACAAATACAACAAAAGACATGAAAGATTCTGCAACTATCGCTTCTAAAGATATGAAAGATTCTGCTGTTTCTGTATCTAAAGATGTAAATGATGCTGCAAAAACTGTATCTAATGATACAACAACTTCTGTGAAAACTGTATCTGATAATGCAAGCACTACTGCAACTACAGTATCAAATGACACTACATCTTCAGTTAAAAATGTAACAGAAAATGTAAATGATTCTGTAAAAACAATCTCTTCTGATGATTATGCAGAATACATGAGACTTAAAAACAACGCTGCTAAATAATTTTATTTAATACGCACTATTCTCAAAACGGCTAGTTATCACTAGTCGTTTTTCCTTCACTTCTTTTTCCCTCTCTATTATTATATTCACTAATATAAGAACATAATTCTTAAGCTATGTTTTATATTACTTTAAATAATAATTAATATAACTTTTGATACAATACTTTATCATTAAAATTTAAAAGGATGAAAGATGAAAAAATTGATTACTACAAGTGTGGCTGTGGCTGCATTATTTACAAGCGTACAAGCTGACTTTAGCTTTGGGGATATGTTTAAAGATATGAAAGAGGCTGCTATCAGTATGAGTCATGATGCGAAAGATTCAGTTACATCGATGAAAGACGGTGTAGTTGAAACAACGCAAAGTGCAGAGAGAACAGTTACGAATGTAAGTAAAGATGCAAAAGACTCAACAGTAAAAGTATCTGATGATATGAAAACAATGGAAGTAAATACAACAGCTGATGCTAAAACAGCAACAACTGAAGTATCTTCAGATACTAAAGATGCTATGAAAAGTACAACAACAGATCTAAAAGATTCTGCAAATGTAGCCTCTAAAGAAATGAAAGATTCTGCTGTTTCTGTATCTAATGATGCAACTAGTACAGCAAAAACTGTATCTAATGATGCAACAACTTCTGTAAAAACAACTACAGATAATGCAACAACTTCAGCAAAAACTATTTCTGATGATACAACGTCATCAGTAAAAACTGTGACTGAAAATGTAAATGATTCTGTGAAAACTATTTCATCTGATGATTATGCAGAATACATGAAACTTAAAGCAGATGCTGCTAAATAATCTTACTTTATAAGTATATTCTATACGTAAAAAGTTGCCATTACCTTTGGTAGCTTTTTACACGACTTCATACAAAATCATAACCTCACTTTATTATATCTATCCATTTTATGCTAAACTATTGATTACTATATTAAAGGATAATTGTGACAAACTTCATCAAAAAGACACTCATAACATTCACTATACTCCCCGCAATACTTCTAGCAAATGAAGCATCTACCAGCACTGTAGCAAGTAATTCCAAAAAAGAGCATACACTTGCTATTTACCATACCGTTGTAGGTGATATAGAAGAGAAATACAATACCATGGTAGAAACAAAACTAAAAAGTATTGGTTTCAATCTGACAGACCCACATAAACGGGTCAATGACCAATATGAAGCAAAATGGGGTTCAACAGTACTTGACGTACTCAGTTTCATGCCTATAGTACGAGACAGGACTGTGCTACCTTTACTCAATATTGATCCACGTATTGCAGGTTTTGCACCATTTAACCTGGTTATCCATAAAAAACTTGACGAGAATGTAAGTTATGTCGGTCACCTCGTACCAGAGACCATGTTAGATATTTTAGGGATAAGCAATCAAGAAGTGAGAAAAAAGTTTTCTGCACCTTTTAAAGCTTTAGATGCAACGATTGCACAAGAACTTGGAGGAGATGTAAGAACAATCCCCTATAAGGCTCTTCCTGAAAAAACCATGATAAATTATGAATATGAATTTGAAGCACCAGATGATATGGATGATTTTCTTGACGAATTTCAAAATACTTTTGAACTTGCCTTTATCAATAAAGGCTACCTTATCGCAGGATATCACAATTTTATGGAGGCGACACCAGATGCGGAAGAAATACTCTCAGATTATGATGCATTTTGGACCTATTCTCTTTGTCATTTAGAGTTTTCTTATAATATGTTTGATACCCAAGGTGCAAGACCCGAAGCAGGTCTTTTTGCTCCATGTACTATGTATATGTATATAAGAAAAGGAACCAACAAGCTCGTGGTAGGAATGTTTAGACTACATAACTGGTCAGCTACACTCAATATAAAGAGTAAAAAAAGACTTGACCTGATTAACAAACTAGATACAGAAATACCTGCTATTCTAGAAGGTTTAGGAATGAAATCAGTACCTAATGTAAATCCACTCCTAGCTGAGAAGAAAACGTCTGCTACTTCAGAGAAAACTGTAACACCTAAAGAAAAAGTACCTGCAGCTGTTGCCGTAGTACCGTCAAAAATAAAAGAAACAAAGAAAGCTGTTCCTACAAAACAGCCTGATACAAAAGGTGCAAATATTGAAAAAATTAAAGTCGGCAATGAAACACTAACAATCGCGATTCCACAAGTACCTAAAGTAATCAAGTGTAATTCCACTACATACAATGCAGGTAGTGACAGAAGTATTAAATTTTCAAAACGTATCCCACCAAATTATAGACCACATAGTTTTGACAGAGCACAGAAAGCAAAAACATCTACACATACACGAATTGGTGAGGTAAGTAATGGAAAAATTTCTGCTTATCTTCGTGGTAAATTTATGACAGTAGATGAAGCGAAAGAAAAACTAAAAACTGCTGGATTTGAAATCATTACTGCCGCACCTGTAAATAAAAAAGGAGACTTAATCTCTATTGTCTTTACCGATAAATCACTTATCCATATGGCAAGTAAAGAGAACAGAGGTTTCATGGCATCTCTACGTCTGTTGGTTGATACTAAAGAAAAAACGATAAGTATCACGAACCCTCTCTATCTGGCAAAAGGATTTTTACAAAATGATTTTGATGAGACAAGTGCCAATAAAATACTCGTAAGACTGCTTACCCACTTTACGGACTTGAGTAATTCAAAAGATGCACTTAAATTCCAGCTCTTACCAAAATACCAATTTATGAAAGGTATGCCTCATTTCCAAGATATGGTAGAAGTAGCTTCAGGAAAAGGTCTTTTAGACAAAATCAAAAATAACAAGAGAGTAGTCTTTACACAAACACTTGAAAATGGTGCGACACTCATAGGTATTAAACTAAGTAAAAGAACCCGTAAATTCACGAAAAGAATAGGTAGAAACAATGCAGCAATGCTTCCATATCCTATTCTTATAGAAAATGATAAAGCAAAGATACTAGATCCTAAATACTACATTTCAATCATGTACCCACTACTCACTATGTCTGAGTTTATGACCATTGCGACAGTACCTGATGCAATGTTAAAAGATTGTGAAAAAGTATTTAAATAGAAAGTGTTTTAAAAGAAGAAGTATCGTAGAGGCAGCAAAGTAAAAGTATTCTTTTCTTTGCTGTCTATTCAAAGGGTATCAAGACAAAAAATTATTTCGCTTTCTCCAAATATTTACCTTCAACTGTATCTACCTTTATCATCTCGCCCTCGAGTACATGGAATGGTACCTGTACCACAGCTCCACTCTCCAGTGTTGCTGGTTTCTTACCACCTTGAGAATCACCCTTAAAGTTAGGTGGTGTTTCTACAATTTTGAGTACTACTGTTTGTGGTATCTCCACAGAGATAGCTTTCCCGCCATGAAATAAGATATCTGCCTCCATACCATCTATCATGTAATCAAAGGTATCTTTTCCCACTTGTTCATGTGTAAGCCCTATTTGATCAAAAGTAGTTGTATCCATAAACTGTAAGAACTCTCCATCATCATAAAGAAATTGCATCGTTTTTTGCTCAAGCTCAGGTACCTCAAATTTATCTCCAGCATGTACTGTTTTTTCTATCACTTTACCTGTTTGTAGATTTTTAATTTTCATACGTACAAATGCAGCACCTTTTCCTGGCTTAACATGTTGAAAATCCGTTACTTTATATGGATTTCCAGTAATCTCAAGTCTTGCACCTTTTTTAATGTCACCCATCCCGATTGTAGCCATTGTAGCTCCTTGTATAAATTTACAAATTATATCGAATGCTATGTTAAAAACTTAGTTTACTGCGTTATAATTTCCCATCTTATCAAAGGGATTAGCTATGATACATATCAAACAAGGATTAATGAAAAGAAGAAAAATCACCATAGGAATTTTAGGTATTGTAGCGCTCATTGCATTAGGCATCAATCATTTTTTTCAAGTCTCGCCACCTAGTTATATCCCTGCAAAATGGCAAATGCCGATAGTTTATGGATTAATTGTCTATAAGATTATCGAACTTGGACTTTTTTATCTCTTTCTTTACCATAGACAATATCTTAAAGTCGTGGATAATGCCTTTCATACTGATGCACTTCAAAACTTTGAAAAGTATGCGAAAAAGTTTTTCTTTCTTGTACCTCAAGGATCC
>DRQB01000185.1 GCA_011330645.1 Campylobacterota bacterium
GGACCCAAAAATTCTTATAAACTATCTTAACCTCTATATGACACCGATGACAGACATTATTACAAAAAACAAAGGGACAGTAGATAAGTTCATAGGAGATGCCATTATGGCATACTGGAATGCTCCTTTAGATGTAAAACAGCATACAGACAAAGCTCTTGAAAGTGCCTTGAAACAGATTAAAGAGCTCAAGAGCCTCAATGGTGTATTGCAAGAGAAAAACTTACCAAATATCGATATAGGTATAGGAATCAACAGTGGCTTAGTTGTTGTTGGAGAGATGGGAAGTTATGGACGGAGTGATTATACGATTATAGGCGATAATGTAAACTTGGCCTCTCGCTTGGAAGGGCTCAACAAGGTTTATGGTACGAATATCATCATTTCAGAGTTCACAAAAGAAAAACTTACACAAAAATATTTTTTACGCTATCTCGATCGAGTACGTGTAAAAGGAAAACAAAAACCTGTACGCATATATGAAGTGTTACTTGAAGAAGATGAAATGGCTCAAAAATATAGTATCGCTCAAGAAAAATATATACATGCAGAATTTCACGAAGCACAGGTACTATTTGAAGAACTCTATGCATTCAAAGAGATAAAATTATATGCTCTATATATTGAGCGTTGTAAGTATTATATAGAAGAAGGTATTAAAGATTTTGACGGAGTTTTTGAATTTCAGATAAAGTAATGTTATAATCATAGTAAGAGGATAAACAAACAATGCAACAAAAAAATATGAGTGGTCTGGGTGCTAATCAAATCCTAGAAGTGATATTTATTTACCTTGCCGAAGTATCGTCATTACGAGATTATGATGACATTATTATGGTTCTTGCAAATATGGGAAAGGCATTGACAAGCGCAGACCGTTGTAGTGTTTGGGTCGTCAATGAAAAGAAAAAGACCATCTGGACAAAAGTTGCACACGGTATTGACCCTATCGAGATTCCCATGGATTCAGGGCTCGTTGGAGATGCAATTATGCATGGGAAAAAGATTTTAATTGATGATGCCTATAAAGATGAGAGATTTAACCAAGAAATAGATAAAAAAAGTGGTTATAAAACAAAGAGTATGATGATTATTCCTATGTTTGATTATCAAGATAACATCATAGGAGCATTTCAGGTGATGAATCATCAAGGTGAGAGAGATTATTTCGATAAACGAGATATGAAACGCTTGATGTTAGCAAGTACCTATGCCGCAGAGACGCTCATAGCCACAAGATTAGAAGCAGAGATAGAAGAGACGCAGAAAGAAGTGGTCTTTACTATGGGTGCTATTGGAGAGAGTAGATCAAAAGAGACAGGAAATCATGTCAAACGGGTCGCAGAGTATTCTAAGATTTTGGCATTAGCCAGTGGGATGAATGAAAATGAAGCGGAACTTTTCAAGCAGGCTTCTCCTATGCACGATATTGGAAAAATAGCCATTCCTGATGCAATATTAAAAAAACCAGGCCCATTCGATGTGCATGAACGTAAAATAATGAACACACATGCAGAACTTGGCTATCAGATGATTAAGCAATCTTCGAGACCTTTACTCAAAGCTGCAGCGATTGTAGCACATGAACATCATGAGAAGTGGGATGGATCGGGTTACCCTAGAGGACTAAAAGGAGAGGAGATACACATATACGGTCGTATAACTGCTTTAGCTGATGTCTTTGATGCTTTGGGCTCGGACAGAGTATACAAAAAAGCATGGCCAGATGAAAAGATCTTTAAACTCATAAAAGAAGAGGCGGGTCAACATTTTGATCCTCAGTTAGTTGATCTATTCTTTAAAAACCTCGATAAAATTTTAGAAGTAAGAGAAAAATTCAAGGATGTGTTTCCAGAGGATCCAGACGAGCAAGCACATAAAGAGAACATTAAAATACTAGGAGCTTATGGAACGCGTGCCAAGAATTTTGGTACAAGTTCTATATTATTAAATAAACATAATACTTTAGATGCAGGTAATCTTTTAGATGCCCTTGGTCCTGCATCGAAAAATATACATACAATCTGGTTGACACATTCGCATCTTGATCACGTTGTAGATATTGCTTACATTCTTGATAACTACTTTACTCAAAGAGAAGAGACATTGGTAATATATGGGCTCCCTCAAACTATTAAAGCAATACAAGAAAACTTCTTAAATGATACAATATGGCCCGATTTTTCATCTATCAAACTTTATGGCACAGATAAGATGGCTGTAGAATATAGAGAACTTGAAATTGGCAAAAAGTATCAAATCTCAGAAACTGAGACTCTAGAACCTTTTGAAACAGATCATACAGTTGCATGTTGCGGATATGTTTATACAAAAAACAGTGCTTCAATTATGATTTGTGCAGATACATATTCTCTCGATAATGTTTTTGATATTCTTAATGAAAGAAGAGATATTAAATCGCTCATAGTAGAATGCTCTTTTGCGAATAATATGCTAAAACTTGCAAAAGAGAGTAAACACCTCACGCCAAATCTTCTTTTTTCACAATTAGACAAACTTAAAAGAGATGATGTGTCACTTTATATTAACCATATTAAACCAACATATATGGAGAAAATTGCTAAAGAAATTGATGAAAATAGAGGAAAATGGGAGCCTAAAATATTAAAAGATGAAGATTTTGTATATTTTTGCTAAAAACTCTTGACATTGAAATTATTTTGCACTATAATTCTGGCTCAAATTCGATGCCGACATAGCTCAGTTGGCTAGAGCAGCTGATTTGTAATCAGCAGGCCCGGGGTTCAAATCCTCGTGTCGGCACCATTGAATTTTGAATATTAGAAACAGTGTTAGACCAGAATTAGATACTAAGAAGTATCACGATGGTGGGATAGTCAAGTGGCCAACGACGGCAGACTGTAAATCTGCTCCCTATGGGTTCAGAGGTTCGACTCCTCTTCCCACCACCACTCAAACATGCGGGTGTAACTCAGTGGCTAGAGTTCCTGCCTTCCAAGCAGGCTGTCGAGGGTTCGAATCCCTTCACCCGCTCCATTGAGATTCTGGAAGCTGAAGTATAATTTCACCTTACTTCATACGACTATATATTATTTTATATAAATATCTATATAGTATAAATCTAATCACAAACTAATATCGTTATAAACATAAGAGAATCATGCAATGATTTCTTAACTTTGGCCGCAATATGCTTATGTGGCTCAGTGGTAGAGCACTTCCTTGGTAAGGAAGAGGTCGTGGGTCCGATTCCCATCATAAGCTCCATCCTAGATGTATTTGCAAAGTTTAAGAAATAATTGAATGATTTTTGGGTATAATTCCATTTCAATTCACAAATTAAGGTCGGAGGACACTATGGCAAAAGAAAAGTTTGAACGTAACAAACCGCATGTTAACATCGGTACTATTGGTCACGTTGACCACGGTAAAACAACATTAACAGCAGCAATTACAGCAGTACTTGCAGTTAAGAACGAAGCACAGTTTATGGACTATGATCAAATCGATAATGCTCCAGAAGAGAGAGAGCGTGGTATTACTATCGCTACTTCACACGTTGAGTACGAAACTGATACACGTCACTATGCACACGTTGACTGTCCAGGTCACGCGGATTATGTTAAGAACATGATTACAGGTGCTGCACAAATGGATGGCGCTATTCTTGTTGTTTCTGCAGCGGATGGCCCTATGCCACAAACTCGTGAGCACATTCTTCTTTCTAAACAAGTAGGTGTACCATACATCGTTGTTTTCATGAACAAAGAAGATATGGTTGATGATGAAGAGTTATTAGA
>DRQB01000186.1 GCA_011330645.1 Campylobacterota bacterium
CTACCGTAATATCAATAACAATGGTTACGACCGTGTTTCTCTTAATGATGGACAAAAAGTAACTTTAGAAGTAACAAAAGGCGACAAAGGCTTACAAGCTGAAAATGTTACTGGTCTTTAAGACTCACTGTCTTAAGACAATTTAAGGGTAGAATAATCTGCCCTTTTATAATTTCTATTCCTCTAATTATCTTCAGATGATTTAACCTCGGACGCTCCCTCTTTTTTATCTTCATTCTTTTTATCAAGTTTTTTTTGACGCTTTTCTTCTTGTTTTTTTTGTTTTTCAATTTCTCGACCGCGTTTTTCATATGAATAGTTTGTTTTTGCCATGTTTAGTGATCTCCGTAGTATATGTTGATAGTTCTATAGGTATGATACTATAAATTTAGGGGGAGGAACTAAAGGGAACCTCTAAATCTAAAATAAGATACTAAAATATTGTAGGTAAAATAGAAGATAATACTGTGTATACTGAAATAGCAAAGAAGATGGAGAAGTAATCATGCTAAAAATATCAAATACCGTCACACTAGATGAAAACGAAGTAGAGATAAGTGCTATACGGGCAAGTGGTTCTGGTGGGCAGAAGGTCAACAAGGTCTCTGCGGCGATACATCTACGGTTTGATATAGAGGCTTCATCTTTGCCTGAGTACTACAAAGAGAAGCTACTCGAATGCAAAGACAAACGCATCACCAAAGAGGGCATCATAGTCATAAAGTCCCAACAACACAGAAGTCAAGAACAAAATAGAGACGAAGCACTGGAACGTTTGGTAGAGCTCATAAAAAGTGTGAATGTGGTACAAAAAAAACGTGTGCCTACTAAGCCTACGAAAGGTTCTGTGGGTAGACGACTTGATTCTAAAAAGAAGCAGGCGAACAAAAAACGATTGCGTGGAAAAGTGGAGAGAGAGTAGTATTCCCCACTAAGACGAACAGCTAATATGAGATATGCCTGCAATTTGGAAGAGTTCTGCTGGCTTTAGTCTGTAGTATTTGTCTTCTACCTCTTTGGATTGTTCATCGTATGGATGTGTTATGACAACTTGTAGCTCTCTTGTAAGAGCATACTTTCCTTCATCGGCTTGTTGGTATGTCGGCACAAGGAACCACTCTCGTAAAGTGTACTTCGGGTTAATTCGTTTCATCTGTTCAGAGAGTGCTTCATGCGAGAGAGTTGAAGTGTTGATGCGGGCTTTCCATTTTTCAAGCCACTTTGACCAATGTTCTAAGGTTTCACTATCTGTATTTTTGTTATAGAAACTTTTTTTAAGCGGAGTAATGTCTTCAGGTATGAAAGAGAGTTCACGAAAGAAGAGGGTGTAATCGACTGTTGTTTGGTGCATAAGTATCTCAAGTTCTCTAAAGAGTGTTGCGTCAAAAGTCTCTAGTCCAAGTTTGCTAGCCCACATATTTGTCATTTTGGACTGCATGACTTTAGAGAAGCCTTTGTCTATCTCCTCTAAGCTAGCCTGAGCATCTTCATTATCTCTTAGTAAGGGAAGTAACGCCATGCAGAAAACATGAAAGTTTTTCTTGGCAGCATGGGGTTGGTTTAAAAATGAAAAGTGTTCTCCGCCTCCCGTCCATGGTTGATACTTTGGATTATACACATCACAAAATCCAAAGGGTCCATAGTCAAGGGTAAATCCTCCCGCCGCACAGTTATCGCTGTTGAAGTTTCCTTGGCAGTAGCCAACACGTATCCAGTTTGCGACAAGAGTTGTGAGGCGAGAACGAAACTCTTTTGCTAGGAGTAGTATTTTTTCAACGGTAGGTAAATCTTTGTCTATGACCTCACTATACTCACGCTCAATCAGATGGTGTACTATCTGTTCAAGCTCTTGCATCGCTTGTGGGTGTTCATTTTTACGTGCACGGCGTCCAAAGAGTTCGATTTGACCCACTCTTATGAACGAAGGGGCAACACGTGTAGTAATGGCGACGGGTTCAGATATCATGACTTCGGGGTCTTTGGAGTAGGAATGCTCCCTATACCATGGGCGACTTACCTTCTCAGTCTTTGAAGTGTACAAGCTCAAAGAGCGTGATGTAGGTATGCCCAGTGCATGCATATGCTCTTGTGCTAGGAATTCTCTCACACTAGAGCGTAAAACAGCACGACCATCTGCTCCGCGGCAGTATGGTGTTTTACCCCCACCTTTAAGTTGCATTTCCCAGCGCTTGCCATTTATGACTGCTTCAAGTACAGAGATAGCACGACCATCACCATAGCCATTTCCCGTTCCAAAGGGGCACTGTTGGTAGTATTCCGTACCATAAATTGAGAGTGCATATCCAGTTGCCCAACCAGTCTTTCGTAGTGGTTTGGGTACTTGGGAGAGATCACCCGAGAACATACGCATGAAGTCGGGAGACGCTGCCAAGCCATCAGTAAAACCCAGTTCAGTAAATAAGCTTTTACTGTGTGCAATATACTGTGGATTTTCTATGGGTGTTGGATTTACGGGGACATAATGCCCTGTAAAGACTTCCCGAGCGACATGGTCAACACCATCTTGCTTGGCTTGGGGGTCAGGGTTAAGTGTATCCATAAGTGAGTAATCTGCTAATGCGGCTAGCTCACCCAGTGTTTTGATGCATGTAGACGTTTCACAGTTCTGTGATGTGACTTTCATAGGGTTCCTTATATGCGCTGGATTATACATTTCTTTTCTATGATATCAAGAAATGCTGAAACATTAAGTTGTAATTTAAGGGTCAGGAAGTAAATTTTAAAAATACTAAAAGTTAGAAAACAACGGGCTGAGAATTACAACGCTCTCTTATTTGATAGCACAAACATAGGAGTAGTCACTTCCTTTATTTTGACGCTCTAACATTTTTTTCTTTGCATTACATCGTTCTATAGAGGCAAATTTTTGTCCCCAACTATATGGATATCCATATTTTAATATTTGTATACGTATAGGAGCATGATGAGGATTGATATTGGTTCCTTTTTTTCCTGTATGATAGTGATATTTCCCCGTAGCTTTGTTTGTATGCCCACCATGACTATCCAATTTCCCAGAATGAGAATATGCTAAAAGTGTCAAAATAATAAATGTAATATATAGCTTCATGAGAGTCTTTCGTATGTATTGGATAAGTATAACAAAAAATATGTCAATTTGCCATATTTTTACCTCAAACTTATTTTATATACTAAAATACCCATACACGGAGGAGTTTTAGTATGAATGAATTGCTGGTAGAAAATGAGATAGGGAGTCGTATTTTTACGCTACGAGGTAAAGAAGTGATGCTTGATAGAGATTTGGCAGTGCTATACAAGGTTGAGACAAAGGTACTTAATCAGGCGGTTAAGAGGAATTTAAAACGATTTCCTAGTGATTTTATGTTTCAACTAAATGAAGATGAAAAAAATGAACTGGTC
>DRQB01000187.1 GCA_011330645.1 Campylobacterota bacterium
TATAACAGCTTTTAGGGTAGAATTCTAGCATAAATTATAGATAGATAGGATATAGAATGGTTGAAAGATATTCAAGACCAGAAATGGCAGAGAAGTGGACACAGCATGCAAGATATGCAGCGTGGCTAGAAGTAGAGAAAGCAGCAGTGAAAGCATGGGCAAAACTTGGGAAAATCCCTCAGGATGATGCAGACAAGATTGTAAAAAATGCAACATTCTCAGTAGAGCGTATCGAAGAGATTGAGGCTATTACTAAGCATGATCTTATTGCATTTAATACAAGTGTTTCAGAAAGCTTGGGTGACGAGTCAAGATGGTTCCACTATGGAATGACATCTTCAGATGCTGTTGACACAGGTGTTGCACTTCAGATGAAAGCGTCATTAGAAATCATCATTGAAGATGTAAAGATGCTTATGGAGTCCATCAAAAAAAGAGCAGAAGAACATAAGATGACTTTGATGGTAGGACGTTCACATGGTATCCATGGAGAGCCTATTACTTTTGGTCTTACACTAGCCGTTTGGTATGACGAAATGGCGCGTCACTTGACAAACCTAGAGCAGACTATGGATGTGATTGCGGTAGGTCAAATCTCAGGTGCAATGGGTAACTTTGCACATGCTCCACTTGAGCTTGAAGAGTATGCGATGGAAGAATTAGGGTTAAAACCTGAGCCTTGTTCAAACCAAGTAGTTCAACGTGACAGATATGCAAGGCTGGCAACTGCGCTCGCAACAATGGCTTCGTCTATTGAGAAGTTTGCTGTGCAGGTAAGACACTTGCAGCGTACAGAAGTGTATGAAGCTGAAGAGTATTTTGCCAAAGGTCAAAAAGGATCTTCTGCAATGCCTCACAAAAGAAACCCAATTCTTACAGAAAATATCACAGGTCTTGCACGTATGATAAGAGCCTATGCTAACCCTGCCATGGAAAACGTAGCACTATGGCATGAGCGGGATATCTCTCACTCTTCTACAGAGCGTTTTTGGTTACCTGATGCATTCATTACAACTGACTTCATGATGCACCGTATGAACTCTGTTATTGCAAACCTCACAGTCATGCCTGAGAACATGATGAAAAACCTTAACCTCACAGGTGGACTTGTTTTCTCTCAACGTGTACTACTTGAACTGCCACTAGCAGGTGTGAGCCGTGAAGATGCTTACCGTATCGTACAGCGTAATGCGATGAAAGTATGGCAAGAGATACAACAAGGCAAACCTTCAACCAATGAAAAGGGTGAGTCCCTCTATCTTCAGTACCTGCTTGCAGATGAAGAGCTTAGAGAGTCTCTCTCTGAGGAGCAGATTAGAGAGTGTTTCAACTTTGATTACTACACAAAAAATGTAGATGCAATATTCAAAAGAGTATTTAAATAGGTTTATTGCAGCGCATTTATGCGGGAGTTTACTCAGTCACTTACTGTACGTAAGCTCCTTCGGAACAACCCACATAACTACTGTACACTAAAGCTATTTATTGAAGAATTTAATAGTACTTTCTTTACCTATATTTTTTTATAAAAAACTTTAATATTTTCACAACACCCCACCCACACAGCCTTTCCAAAACTATCACAAAATCTTATAAGTAAGATGTCTAAAAATGATACAACTTTTCAAAAAAAGCCAAGGTAAATTTGAGTAAAATCGGATTAATTATAGTCATTAAAACTAGGATGACTTTTATATATAAAGGACAGGGAAAATGATAAGAGTTGTCAAACGAAATGGAAGAGTAGAAACTTTAGATGTTACCAAAATACAGAAATATACAGCAGCAGCCGTAGAGGGTCTAGTACGTGTAAGTCAGAGTGAACTCGAAGTAGATGCGAAGCTACAGTTCCGTGATATGATAACCTCAGAAGAGATACAGACAACACTCATCAAAACAGCCGTTGACAAGATAGACATTGACAGACCTGACTGGACATTTGTTGCTGCCAGACTTTTTCTTTATGACATTTATCACAAGGTGACAGGCTTTACAGGCTACAACCACTTACGTGAGCACTTTGAACGTGGAGAGAAAGAAGGGCGTATCGTTCTAGGGCTCAAAGAGAAGTATGACCTTGATGACCTCAATGACTACATTAAACCTGAACGTGATTTACAGTTTACATACCTTGGTATTAGAACACTTTACGATAGATATTTGATTAAAGACCGTAAAGGTGAGCCTATAGAGCTTCCACAACAACTTTTTATGGGTGTGGCAATGTTCTTGGCTCAAAACGAATTTGATTGTCAAACATGGGCAAAAAAGTTTTATGACATCTTGTCAAAGTTTGAAGTAATGGCAGCTACACCTACACTCTCTAATGCACGTACACCGAGACACCAACTAAGCTCTTGTTACATCGGTTCAACCCCTGACAATATTGAAGGTATCTTTGATGCGTACAAAGAGATGGCATTGCTAAGTAAGTTTGGTGGTGGTATTGGTTGGGACTGGTCACTTGTGCGTGGTATGGGATCGTTTATCGATGGACATAAACATGCTGCAGGAGGGATCGTTCCTTTCCTTAAAATTGCCAATGATGTTGCCATCGCTGTTGACCAACTGGGTACACGTAAAGGTGCCATCGCTGTTTACGTAGAGCCTTGGCATGTTGACATTCGTGATTTCCTTGACTTAAAGAAAAACTCTGGAGAAGAGCGTCGTAGAGCCCATGACCTCTTCCCTGCTATCTGGCTAAACGATCTCTTTATGCAAAGGGTAGAAGCCGATGAGATGTGGACACTCTTTGATCCTTTTGAAGTGACAGAATTGACAACACTGTACGGTGAAGATTTTGAAAAGCGTTATATTGAACTTGAAAACTCAGAAGATGAAATCACAAGAGAGAGAGTCTCTGCGAAGAACCTATGGAAAGAGATGTTGCGTTCTTACTTCGAAACAGGAAATCCATTCTTAACCTTTAAAGATACAGCAAATAGAGCAAACCCTAACAAGCATGTAGGAGTTATTCGTTCGACAAACCTTTGTACAGAGATTTTCCAAAATACAGGGCCAAATACATACAAAACACAGTTTACATTTGAAGACGGTACAGTAGAAGCTTATGATGAAAATGAGATGCTCACTGTTGATAATGGTACAACAAAACCAGCGAAGAAGGTCACGGCACTTGACAGTCTTAATGGGAAACAAATCTGGATTGTGGATAAAGAGAAAACAGATGGTGACACAGCCGTATGTAACCTCGCATCTGTCAACCTCTCTAAGGTTAATACTACAGAAGATTTAGAACGTGTTGTGCCTATCGCTACACGTATGCTTGACAATGTGATAGACCTTAACTTCTACCCACTGGCTAAAGTGAAAAAGACCAACGAGAAGTCACGTTCCATTGGACTAGGTGTCATGGGTGAAGCACAGATGCTTGCAGAAGCTGGTATAGAGTGGGGAAGCCATGAGCACTTTACCAAAGTAGATGAAGTAATGGAGTCATTCTCTTACTACATCATTAAAGAGTCAAGTAACCTGGCACTTGAAAAAGGTGCTTATCCGACCTTTGAAGGTTCTGACTGGTCAAAGGGTATCTTCCCTATTGACAAGGCAAACGAAAATGCTTGTAAGCTTGTTGACAGAGGTGGACTCTTCGGGTACAGCCACGACTGGCAAGCTCTAAGAGAAAAAGTAAAAACTGATGGTATGCGTAACGGATACTTGATGGCTATTGCACCTACCTCTTCCATTTCTATCTTGACAGGTACCACTCAAGCCATCGAGCCTGTGTACAAACGTAAGTGGTTTGAAGAGAACCTTTCTGGACTCATCCCTGTGGTTGCACCAAAACTAAGTGCAGACACATGG